>NZ_JBFUKD010000004.1:0-31413 GCF_056401005.1 Microvirga sp. P4_G7
CGACCCGCCCGAGAACCTTCAGGTCGACGCCGAGCCCGAGCGCCGCCATGGACACGATGGTGAGAACCGTGGCGGTCGGCGTGATCCAGGTGAGCAAGCCGGCAGGGATCAGGCCCCAGGACCGCAGAGCGGCGAGGGCGAGAAAGCCGATGATGAACCAGGGAACGAGGCGGTTGAAGGACGGACGGGCGCTCGGCCCCGCCTGTCGGCGTCCGGCGATGATGGAGAGCCCGAGGACCACGGGGCCGAGCATGAGCACCCGCACGAGCTTGACCAGTGTTCCGACTTGCGTGCTGACGAGGCCGACGGGAAGCGTCGCCGCAAGCACCTGCGGCACCGCGTAGACGGTCAATCCGGCCAGCACGCCGTATTGCATCTCCGAGAGTTGCAGGATGGGAACCAGCAGCGGCAGCGACAGAACCACGATGACGCCGAGAATGGCGGTGAACGCAATGGAGGAAGCGACGTCTTCGGGCTTCGCGTCGATGACCGGCGCCACCGCCGCGATTGCGGAATTGCCGCAGATCGAATTCCCGCACGCGACCAGCACCGCCATCTTACGCGGCAGTTTGAGTCCGCGACACAGCGTGTAGCTCACGCAGATGGCCGCGGCGACGACGACCGCGATGCCGACGATCAGGCCGAGGCCGGCCTGCATCACGGCTTGAAAGCTGATCGACGCGCCGAGCAGCACCACGGCGACTTCGAGCAACATCTTGGCGCTGAAACCGATGCCGGCGTTCCACGTCTTGCCCGGTGTCCAGGCGGTGCGGACGGCCGTTCCGAGAAGGATCGCGATGACCAGGGCTTCCAGATAGGGCCGACCGGTGAAATGCTCTTCGAGGGTCTGGAGGCCGATGGCGACGAGGGCGATGGCGACGCAAAGCGCAATCCCCGGCAACAACCGCACCCAACCCATTATTCTCGTCCTCACGCGTCTCGTTTCTCACCTCATGCGCGAGAACGCATCAAAACGCCAACAGAACCTTCGCTCGAACAGCGCTCTTCGGACGCCTGCGTTCGATGGCGGATGTCTAGAGCAAGTCGTCTTCGACCACGTGCCACCCGCTCCGCAAGGCGAAGGGCGTCCGGTCGAGAACGAGGTAGCAACCGCCACCCGGATGCGTTGGACGGCGCTCCTCGCCGATGGCGACGCCCTGGAGATGGGCGGTCAGGAGGCAGCCGACACCGCCATGGGACACGACGACGACGTCGCCATGCGCGGGGGCTGCCTCGAGGACGCGGGTGACGGCGCGGACGATCCGCGCCTGCGCGTCGATGGCGCGCTCCCAGCCGCGAACGCTCTTGGTCGGATGGGCAAAGAATTCGCGCACGACCTCCCAGAATTCCGGCGGTGCGATGTATCCCGTGGACGATCGATCGTTTTCGCCGAGATCGCGGTCGGTGGAGATCGACAGACCGAATCGCTCCGCCAGGATCGTGGCGCCATCGATCGCCTTCTGCTCGGTGCTGGCGTAGACGGCGACGATCGGCGTTCCCGACAGGCGATCGGCAAATTGCTCCATGCGCCGGCAGCCGACGACGGACAACGGCCATTCGGGAACCGGTTGCTGCGGATCGATGACGACTTCGGGATGCGTGACGAAAATGAGGCGCGACATCCGCCGATCCTACGGCATGTGAAGCAGAAACCGCCAGAGCGTCCTATCTCGCGCTAGCCCAGCGGATAGGCCGCCTCGACCACATAAGGTCCACCGCCGACCGTATCGCGTGACGAGAACAGGACGAACCGCTTCGCCGTAAACGTCATGCGCGGAAAATGCCCACGCGTCGCGAAATAATCGGCCACGTCGATCGGCGAGGCATCGCGCAGACGCGCCAACGTCACGTGCGGCGTAAACTTGCGCTTCTCGGGCGGCAGGCCGACACGGCGCACCAGACGTTCCTGTTCCGATTGCAGATCGTAGATGGCATCGTCGGGCGAGGCCTTGGCGAAGACGACGCGGGGGCGTCCGCCGCCGAAGGTATCGAGGCCGTTGATGGTCACCGTGACCGGACCGCGCCTCCGCGTATCGCCGAGCACGGCGTAGATGTCATGCGCCGTCCTGTCGTCGATGTCGCCGATGAAGCGGAGAGTGATGTGGTAGTTGTTCGGGTCGATCCAGCGTGCCCCGGGCAGGCCGCCGCGATAGGTCGAGAGCCTGAGGCCGATATCGGCCGGAATCTCGATGCCGGTGAACAGGCGTGGCATGGGCACCCCCTGAGACTGGCGACAATTCATGGATCATGCGGTCTAAGCGGCGCTCCTCACAATCCGTCAGAAATGACGATCAACAACCTTCTTGGTTCCCGAAAACCGCTTCATCATCGGGGAGAAGCGCGCCTGCGACCATTTGCGCCTCAAGGCGCGCGACGACGTTGGCCGCCGGCTCACCTTGAGCCCGACCGCTCGACCCATTATCCTGCGAAATCCCCCAGGAGGTTGTCATGTCATTGAAGCAGTTGTTCACCGATCACCCCGAATCAGTCGGCGAATCCTACTTCGAGCATATGGGCGTCGCGCTCAGCTTCGCGGGCCCGTTGGCGTTCGCCGCCCTGGGCGCGCTTGTGCATGCTTTCCTGCCGTTTCTCTGTGTCACCACGGCGAGCAAGACCGTGAAGCGCCTCTATGCCCGCATGACGAATCGGACGCCGAAACCCGCCATGGCAGCGAAATCGGACGGCATGTTGGCCTGGGATCCGATCATCTGATGGTTCGCCTGCGTTCCGTGAAGCGGAACCGCCAGCCGGCCTGACGCGTCTTTCTTCCGCAAAGCTTGTTGCGGGAGACGGGTGATGTTCAGGGTCCAGATTGTCGCGCTCCTTGCCGCCGCCGTCTTTGCCTTACCCGCTCTCGCCCGCGAAAAGGTGCCTTTCCCGGGAGGCGTCGCCGCAGGGACCATCGTCATTCGCACCGCCGAGCGTCGACTCTATCTCGTCCAGAGCGACGGCACCGCTTTCCGCTACCCGGTCGCCGTCGGCCGCCCCGGCAAGCAATGGGTCGGCGAAGCGCGGGTCGATGGAAAATATCTCAGTCCCGCCTGGTCGCCACCCCGCGAGGTCAAGCGGGACAATCCGAAACTTCCCGAAGTGATTCCAGGCGGCGCCAAGAACAACCCCATGGGCGTGCGCGCCCTCACCCTCGATCGCGACGAATACGCCATCCACGGCACCAACCGACCCGATTCCATCGGCACCTATGCATCCTACGGCTGCATCCGCATGTTCAACGAGGACATCGTCGACCTGTACGAGCGGGTCAGCGTCGGAACGCGCGTCGTGGTGGAACGGTAGTCAGGCGAGGAGCGACGCAGTCGCGTCTCGAAGGACGAGGCGTCTCCAGGGCGCACTGGAGGATCCTTCGAGACGCCGCTTCGCGGCTCCTCAGGATGAGGTGGTTGGTGATTGCCCTGTTCAGACGGGCTTCGCCGACACACACACCCTCTCTCTCTCTCCTGTCATGGCCGGGCTTGTCCCGGCCACCTCGATCGGACAATCGCGACGCCTTTCGCATCGAGGCCACCGGCACAGGCCGGTGATAACGAGGGAGGAGGTTGCTCGTTTTCCTCCTGTCGCCGCAAGGGACCGCAAGTGCGCGACCGCAAGTGCGCGACCGCAAGTGCGTGCCATGCCTGCCACACAGCCTCGTCCTGAGGATCGACGCAGTCGCATCTCGAAGGACGAGGCGTCTCCGGTGCGCACTGGAGGCCTCCTTCGAGACGCCGCTTTGCGGCTCCTCAGGATGAGGTGCGGTAGATCACCCAGGATGAGGTGCGGCGTCGAAGCTCCGATGGGGAGGCGGTTCCTACCGGTACAGATCCGCCCGCGTCGGCGGCAATCCCGACGGGCCGCGTGTGCGTTTGGAGGCGAGGGTCTGGTTGACTCCGACGGCGCTGCGCTCAAAGGCGAGCGAGCAGCCGGCGAGATAGAGCAGCCACATGCGCGTCTTTTCCGCGCCGACTTCCGCTTCCGCCTCGGCGCGACGGGCGTTGAGGCGTTCCCACCACAGGCGTGTCGTGCGCTGGTAATGCTCGCGCCAGGCTTCCACGTCGTGCACCTCGAACCCGTAGCGCTCGAGATTGGCGATCGACATGCCGAGATGATCGAGCTCGCCGCCGGGGAAGATGTAGCGCGTCAGCGCCTTGTATTCCGGTTTCAGCTTCTGGAACGCCTTGTCGGAGCGCTTGGCGCGCCGCGCGATGGTGTGATGCAGATACAAGCCGCGGGGACGCAAGAGCCGATGAACGGCGCGGAAGTAGTCCGGATAGTTGCGGATGCCGACTTGTTCGAACATGCCGATGGACGAGATCTTGTCGAACTCGCCCTCCATCTGCGTGTAATCCTTGAGCACGACCTTGACGCGATCCTGCAAGCCGAGACGTGCGATCTTTTCGCGCGCGATCTTCGCCTGCTCTTCCGCGAGCGTGACGCCGACCGCCTTGACGCCGTAATGTTGCGCGGCATGGCAGATCAACGCGCCCCAGCCGCAGCCGATATCGAGAAACCGCTCGCCGGGCTGCAGCCGCAATTTGCGGCAGATCATGTCGAGCTTGTCCTGCTGCGCCTTGGCGATGTCGTCGTGCCATTCGGTGAAATAAGCGCAGGTGTAGACCATCTCCGGATCGAGAAAGAGCCGGTAGAAGGCATTCGAGACGTCGTAATGGTAGGCGACGTTGCGTTTGTTGATCTCGGGCTTGCCGTCGCGCGCGTCGGCGTTCTCCCTGACCCGGTCGAGCGGGCGCGGCATGGTCGGCGCGACCTTGAGGAATTGTAGCGCCGTGCGGGCCGCCTTGATCTTCCCGATACTTTTCAGTTGTCGACCAACCTTGCCGCGCGGCCGCTGGGCGGCGAGGTCGAAGATCGTGCCGTTCTTCAAATCGAGAAGACCGGCCACATGGGCGTTGATCACGGTGTTGAGGGAAGGGCGGCGCAGAAGGCTCGCGACGACGCTCTCCTTGGCGATGACGAGGCGCATGGCGTGCGGCGGCAGATCGCGGGGAACGGTGGAGCCGTCCCACAATTCGAACCCGAATGTCAGGTCGAGCGCGCGATGCGCGTCGGCCAGGAGATCGCGAAACATCTCCAGCCGTGTCGTTGCCCCCGTCATGCCCACTCCCATTTTGCGACACCGTAGCGGCAGCACCGCGCAGGAACAACGCCTGTTTGGGGGAGAATGACAGGCCTCAAACCTCTTGCGGAACGAGATGCCGCAGTTTGTCCGGATTGCGCACGACGTAGACCGCAATGATGCGACCGTCGATGATGTCCAAAGCTGTGGATTGCAGCACCCCGTCCGGTTCGACGCTGACGAAACCCGGCAATCCGTCGATCTCTCCCCGATAGAGGAGCGGGGAGGCCTTGTGATCGGCCTTGCGCGCAAACGCGAGGAACATGTCGCGGACCTTGCGCAGGCCGACGATCGGGTTGAGCGCCGCGCGCATCTTGCCGCCGCCATCGGCATAGGCGACCACGTTATCCGCCAGAAGGCTCTGCAGCGCTTCCGTATCGCCGCTTCGCGAGGCGGCGAAGAAGGCGTCCGCGATGCGGCGGCCCTCGTCTTTCGGCACGGTGAAGCGCGTGCGCTCGGCGCGGACATTCTTGCGCGCCCGCGTCGCCAATTGCCGGCAGGTGGCCGGATCGCGGTCGAGGGTCTTGGCGATCTCCTCGAACGGCACGCCGAAGATATCGTGGAGAAGAAAGGCCGCCCGCTCCAGAGGCGAAAGCCGTTCGAGAGCGAGCATCAGCGTGAGCGTGAGATCGTGCTCGTCGGGCACGTCCTCGTCCTCTGTCGCCAGCAAGGGCTCCGGTAGCCACGGCCCGACATAGGTCTCGCGCTTGTGACGGGCCGATTTCAGCACGTCGAGGCACAGGCGCGTCACCGTGCGGGTGAGAAAGGCCGCCGGGTCGCGCACGGCGTCCCGGTCGGTCTGGTGCCAGCGGATATAGGCATCCTGCACGGCGTCCTCGGCCTCCGCGACCGAGCCCAGCATCCGATAGGCGATGCGAACGAGGCGCGGTCGCAGCGGCCGGAAGGTCGCCGCGGCGTCGTCGTCAGGCCGCTTCACGCTTCGATCCAGCCGGATGAACGGAGCGGAAGCCGATGGCGAGACGATTCCATGTGTTGATCACGCCGATCAGCAACGTCAGCTTGACCTGGTCTTCATCGCTGAACTGCGCCTTCAGGAGCTCGTAATCCGCGTCCGGCGCGTGAGTCTCGGCCACCAGGGTGAGCGCCTCGGTCCAGGCGAGGGCCGCCCTCTCACGATCGCTGTAGAGGGGCGATTCACGCCATGCGCTCAACAGGTAGAGGCGCTCTTCCGACTCGCCGCGGGCCCGTGCTTCCTTCGTGTGCATGTGAATGCAGTAGGCGCAGCCGTTGATCTGCGACGCGCGGGTCTTCACCAGATCGATCAGGCTGTGCTCGAGGCCGCTTCCAACCACATACTTTTCGAGCGCCACCATCGCCTTGACGGCTTCAGGGGCGGCGGCATTGAAGTTCAATCGGGGAGTCATTGTCGCTTCTCCATCGTGAGGCTATGGCATCAAGACGAGGCGGGTCGGCTCAATGTGACACGGCCGGCGAAAAAATGCGGCGTCAGAAGTCGGTGGCGAGACCTTTGACTTCCCAGTCTTCGTAGCGCACGGGCTCCAGACCGCCCCGGCCCTGGCGCTCTTCGACGCGGGCAAGCTCGGCCGCACGGCGATCGATACGCTTTCGGCGCTCGGTCGCTTCTTCGAGGGCGCGCACCGCCTGCGGCGACAGCTTTTTGCCGGGCGCCGCGCCGGGAAGGGTGGGGGCGTTTGCCCTCTCGGGGCTTGTGTCGGCGGTTTCGTTCGTGCTCATGGCTACCTCATACCCGCTTCCGCGCCATCTTGGGAGAGCGTCAGACGATCACCACATCAGGCGCGAAGGCATGGAACTCTGGGAAGGCTTGGAACCCTGGGGAAGAAATGGAACCCCTGCTGAGGGACGAGGTGGAGACCCGATGAATACGTTCAAGACCGGATTGCTGTTGGCGGCGCTCACCGCCCTGTTCGGCGTGGTCGGCTATTTCCTCGGCGGCGGCACCGGCATGCTGATCGCGCTCGGCCTCGCCGTTGTGACGAACCTCTACGCCTATTGGAACTCCGACCGGCTGGCGCTCGCCGCCCACCATGCGGTTCCGGTCGACGAGAGCAACGCGCCGGAGCTCTTCGCGATGATCCGCGACCTTTCGGGTCGGGCCGGGCTGCCGATGCCGAAGGTTTATCTCATCGATAATCCCCAGCCCAACGCCTTCGCCACCGGCCGCAACCCTGAAAACGCCGCCGTGGCCGCCACGACGGGGCTGCTGCGAATGCTGAATCCGGAAGAGGTCGCCGGCGTGATGGCGCACGAGCTGGCCCACATCAAGAACCGCGACACCCTGACGATGACCGTGAGCGCGACCATCGCAGGCGCCATCGCGAGCCTCGCGCAGTTCGGGCTTTTCTTCGGCGGGCGTGGCGAGAATCGCCCGAGCCCCATGGTTGGCCTGCTGATGGCGATCATCGCGCCGCTCGCCGCCATGGTGATCCAGATGGCGATCAGCCGCTCCCGGGAATACGTCGCCGACAGGCTCGGCGCTGAAATATCCGGTCAGCCGCTCGCCCTCGCGTCGGCGCTGGCGAAGATCGCCGGTGGCGTATCGCAGATTCCCAATCCGGACGCCGAACACCATCCGACGACCGCGCCGCTGTTCATCATCAATCCCTTGTCGGGCGGCGGCGTCGACAACCTGTTCTCGACACACCCGGCGACCGAGAACCGCATCGCCGCCCTTCAAGCGCTGGCGCAACAGATGGGCGGCCTCGACCGCCCGACGCCGGCATCGAATTCCCCTTGGGGATCGTCGACGCGCCGCGGACCCTGGGGCTAGATCGTGGACCGAACCGTTTCTGAATCCGTCGCTCCCCAGGCTGGGCTCGCCGCTCGGCGCCTGGCCTTCCTGGCTATCACCGAGACGTTGAAACGCCGCGCGCCCCTCGACGAGGTGCTCGACGAGATCGCCGTCGGCGCCGATCTCGAGGCGCGTGACGAATCGCTCGCGCGGGCCATCGCCATCGTGGTCTTCCGCTATTTCGGCACCATCCGGCACGCGCTCGAAGCGCGGCTCGAGAAAAAGCCGAAGGACGAGCGTGTCATCCACCTTCTCGCCGTTGGCGCGGCGCAGATCCTGTTCCTCGACGTCCCGGATCACGCGGCCGTCGATACCGCCGTACGTCTGGCCCAGGAGGATGGGCGCCTGAAACATGCCGCCGGTCTCATCAACGCGGTGCTGCGTCGGGTGGTCAGGGAACGTGACGCGATCCTGGCGTCGTCCGACCCATGGGGTGACACGCCGAGTTGGCTGAAGGAGCGCTGGATCGCTCATTACGGCGAGCGCATCGCAGCCGAGATCGCCGGCGCCCATCGCGCTCCGGCGTCTGTCGATCTGACAGTCAAGGCGGATCCCGAAATTTGGGCGACGCGCCTCAACGGGGCCCTTTTGCCGACGGGGAGCATTCGCCTTTCGGAGCGTGTGGCGATCCCGGACCTTGCCGGCTACGACGAGGGATCATGGTGGGTGCAGGATGCCGCCGCGGCGCTCCCCGCGCGCCTCCTCAAGGCGGAGCGCGGGGAGCGCATCGCCGACCTTTGTGCGGCGCCGGGCGGCAAGACGGCGCAACTCGCCGCGACAGGCGCGATGGTCGTCGCCGTCGATCGGTCGGCGAAACGGCTGTCGCGTCTGCGCGACAACCTCGCCCGCCTGCAGCTCGTCGCGGAAACCCGCGCCGTCGACGCCGAGAAGCTCGACGACGTGCCCTTCGATGCCGTTCTGCTCGACGCGCCGTGCTCCGCCACGGGCACCCTGCGCCGGCATCCGGATGTCGCGTGGACGAAGGGCGATGCCGACGTGGAGAAGCTCGCCGATCTTCAGCGCCGGCTGCTCGACAGGGCGGCGATGCTGGTGAAGCCCGGCGGACGGCTCGTCTATTGCACGTGTTCGCTCGAAGCGGAGGAAGGCGAGGGGCAGGCGGATGCGTTTCTGTCGCGTCATCCCGATTTCGTCCGCGCTCCGATCGCTGCCGACGAGATCGGCGGCCTTGCCGAGATCATCACGCCGTTGGGGGATATGCGAACACTGCCCTCGCAACTTCCGGCGACGGATCTCGTCCGCGGCGGGCTCGACGGGTTCTTCGCCGCGCGATTCCTGCGGAAAGAATCATGACAAGGTCGATTGGTTACGTGATGTTAACCAAACCGCCACCACTCCTCTCTTAAGACCATGAATCGACCGATTATCGGTCTTCTTGCACAAGAGGAGCGCCACGGGTGAGTTGGGGACCGCATCGCTGGCGGCTATACGGGCTCGCATTCCGCGAGACGGGCCGCGCCGTGAGCGGGTCATTGTGGCACGTTCTGTCGAGCCTGCGTCTCGGCGCGCCGACGCCCGGGCGCCTTCTCTTCGCCCCGCAGGACTTGCGCACGGCCGATCCCACCATTGCGAGCGACATCTATTCGGGCTTCTTCGCCTTCGCCGGCCGTGGGGTCGCCATGAGCGGGCGCTCGCCCTTCGAGGTCGAGCCGCCGAGCGACGCATGGGCGCAATCTCTGTACGGTTTCGGCTGGCTTCGTCACCTGCGCGCGGCCGGCACCGCATTGGCGCAGGCGAATGCGCGATCGCTCGTCGACGATTTCGTCACCGCGAGCATCGCCGACCGGCGTATCGCAGCCGAGACGCAGGTCGTCGCCAGGCGTTTGATTTCGTTCATCAGTCAATCGCCGCTCATCCTCGAGGGCGCCGATCACGGCTTTTACCAACGCTTTCTGAAGGTCGTCGGGCGGGCCGTGCGGGATCTGGAGCGGGATGTTCGCTCGGGCGCGCTGCCGCACCGACGCCTGATCGCGGCGATCGCTCTATGCTATGCGGGCTTGTGCTGCGAAGGCCTCGACGGGGCGCTGCGCCGCGCCTCGCGGCTCCTGACTCGTGAATTGGAGCGGCAGATTCTCGCCGATGGCGGCCACGCGAGCCGCAACCCTCAGCTCGTGGTCGATCTCTTGTTCGACTTGCTGCCCCTGCGCCAGATGTTCGCGAGCCGCGAAGTCGATACGCCGGAAGCGCTCTTGAACGCCATCGACCGCATGTTGCCGATGGTGCGCCTGTTCCGGCACGGCGACGGCACGCTTTCGCATTTCAACGGCATGGGCGTGACCGCCGCCGATCACCTGGCGACGCTTCTGACTTATGACGACATGCGCAGCCAGCCGATCCATCACGCGCCTTTTTCCGGCTACGAGCGCCTCGAAGCCGGACGGGCGCTGCTCGTCGCCGATGTCGGAGGGCCGCCGCCCACCGCGCTGTCCGCCGCCGCGACGGCGGGATGCCTGTCCTTCGAATTTTCAAGCGGCGTCCACCGCATCGTGGTGAATTGTGGAACGCCGCGCATTGCGAGCGAAGCCCTGGCTCAGGCGGCGCGCTCGACGGCGGCTCACTCGACGATGGCCATCAACGAGTTGTCGTCATGCCAGTTCGTCACCGACAAGGGCTTCTGGTTCGAGCGTACGATCGCCCGTTGGCTGTTGCGTCGGCTCGGACCGGTCGTCCTCTCCGGTCCGACGCGGGTCGTCGCCGAACGGACGGAGCGGGAGCGGGTCCAGGGTCTCAATGCTAGTCACGACGGATATCTGAAAGCGTTCGGCGTGCGCCACGAGCGGCGCTGGCAGCTCGCCCCGGACGGCCACATCCTCGAGGGTGAGGATATCTTCTGGGGCGAGAGCGCGGTCCCGCGCGATGCTGAAGCCATCATCCGCTTCCACCTCGCCCCTGGCGTCAAGGCGAGCCGCGCGCAGGGCGGCCGGGTCGTGATGCTGGTTCTGCCCAACCGCGAGGCCTGGCAATTCGAGGTCACGCCCGGTGACGCCTTCGTCGAGGACAGCATGTTTCTGGCAGCGACGGACGGCATGCGGCGAACCGAGCAGATCGTCCTCGCCGTTCATCCGAGCGAGACGCCCAACGTTCGCTGGCGCTTCGAACGCCTGACGCGCGTGGGCAATCACCGCCCCTCCGAGCCGGATCCGGAGCTCCTTTAATCATCCCGACCGGAATCGATTGCCGGGTTTCGACCGCCCGTGTAACCGATTCCGTAACGGAAATAACGAAGAGCGAGGAAACGTGATCCACCAGCCCAAAAGACATCCCCAGCCGTTGCAGCGCCCGCACCTGCACCGGGTCGCCGGTCTCGTCGTGGCGCTGATGGTCTTGGCGCTTTGCGTCTACGGTTATCAGTTCTGGTGGACCGAATAGGGTTCCGCCGTCGACGACGACGAAATCCGCCGCAGTCATTTTGAGGTTCCTGGCACGGGTGCGATCTTGCTCCCGTCATGAACCGGAACGGCCAAGCTTCCGTCCGGGGTTCCCCAACAAGGTTGGTCCGACGGCCGGGGATGCGCGCGGCGCGGTTCCCATGACCGCGCCGGCGTGCTATCGCCGCGGCATTCCGGTGCACGATCCGCCGAAGTGGAAGCGGTTGGGCGACACGATCCTGCACGATACAAAGCCAAGCGCGTGATCTGGCGCAAAAACCGGCAGCCACTTTGCCGATCACGCTCTCGTCGAAAGGACCCGGCCCGCCATGCCGAGCGAATTGAAACGCGTCACCCGCGCCCTCCTGTCCGTATCCGACAAGACCGGCCTCGTGGATTTCGCTAAGGCCCTGAGCACGCACGGCGTGGAACTCGTCTCGACGGGCGGCACGAAGAAGACGCTTCAAGACGCGGGTCTGTCCGTCCGGGATGTGAGCGAACTGACCGGTTTTCCCGAGATGATGGATGGACGGGTCAAGACCCTCCATCCGGGCGTCCATGGCGGGTTGCTCGGCATTCGCGAAAACCCCGAGCATCAGGCGGCGATGCTGGCGCACGGGATCGTCGCGATCGACCTCCTGGTCGTCAATCTCTACCCGTTCGAGGCCACGATCGCCGCCGGCAAGCCCTTTGACGATTGTATCGAGAACATCGATATCGGCGGACCCGCGATGATCCGCGCTGCCGCGAAGAACCATGACGACGTGGCGGTCGTGGTGGAAGGCGCCGACTACCGGGCCATTCTCGACGAATTGAGCGCGCAGGGCGGCTCGCTCTCGCAGGAATTGCGGCGGCGCTTGGCGCAGAAAGCCTATGCCCGCACGGCGGCTTACGACGCGGCGATCTCGAACTGGCTCGCAACCGAACTCGGCGAAGAAACGCCGCCGTTCCGCGCCATCGGCGGCACGCTCGCCGAAGTGATGCGCTACGGCGAGAACCCGCATCAATCGGCAGCGTTCTATCGCATGCCGGGCCAGCGCCCCGGCGTCGCCACCATACGCCAGGTGCAGGGCAAGCAGCTCTCCTACAACAACATCAACGATACCGACGCGGCCTATGAGTGCGTGGCGGAATTCGCGCCGGAGCGCTCCGCGGCAATCGTCATCGTCAAACACGCCAATCCCTGCGGTGTCGCGGAAGGGACAACCTTGCGCGAGGCCTATGAAAGGGCTCTGCGCTGCGATCCGGTGTCGGCTTTCGGCGGCATCGTCGCCATGAACCGTCCACTCGATGCCGATGCGGCGCGCGCCATCGTCGAGATCTTCACGGAGGTGATCATCGCCCCCGAGGCGAGCGAGGAGGCGATCGCGATCGTCGCGGCGAAGAAGAACCTCCGCCTGCTCCTTGCCGGCGGTTTGCCGGATCCGCGTCAGGAAGGTCTCGTCGTGCGCACTGTCGCCGGCGGCTTCCTCGCGCAGGCGCGCGACAACGCCGTCGTCGATGCGATGGATCTCAAGGTCGTCACCAAGCGGGCGCCGACAGATCGCGAATTGGCAGATCTGCAATTCGCATTCAGAGTCGCCAAACACGTGAAGTCGAATGCGATCGTCTACGCCAAGGATGGCGCGACGGTGGGTATTGGCGCCGGCCAGATGAGCCGGGTCGATTCATCCCGCATCGCCGCGTGGAAGGCGGCCGAAGCGGCGAAGGCCGCAGGCCTCTCGGAGACGCTCGCCAAAGGTTCGGTGGTCGCGTCGGATGCGTTCTTCCCGTTCGCCGACGGTCTTCTCGCCGCTGCGGAGGCGGGGGCGACCGCGGTGATCCAGCCGGGCGGTTCCATGCGCGACGCGGATGTGATCAAGGCCGCCGACGATGCCGGCCTTGCGATGGTGTTCACCGGCTACCGCCACTTCCGCCATTGATCGAGCGCGCCGGCGCAACCCCTCACACGCGCTTGACGCGACTGAGCAGAAGCGCGCCGACGGCGAAGAAGACGATCAACACGGCGGGACCGGCCGCCTGCGTTCGAAAGACCGCCGTCGCGATCGCGACGGCGAGGGGCGCCATGAACGACGTCACCTTTCCCGACAAAGCGAGAAGACCGAAATAGCGGCCTGCTTCCTGCGCCGGCACGAGGCGCGCGAGCAGGCTGCGCGACGAAGCCTGCATGGGTCCGGCGACGGACCCGATGGCAAGTCCGAGCGCGACGAACATCTTTTCCGGAATCGACCCATAAAGATCGTCGCCGGGCGGCGGCGTCGTCACGACGAACAGGATATGGTCCCGGCCGAGCGACAACACGCCGACACAGACGCTCGCCAGCACGATGATGGCGCCCATGATCACGGGTTTTGCGCCGAAGCGGTCGTCGAGCCGACCGCCGACGAGGGCGCCGATCGTTCCGGTGATGGTGAGAAGAATGCCGAACACGCCGAGCTCGGTCGCGCGCCAACCGAACACGCCCGCACCGTAGATGCCGCCGAAGGCGAACAGCGCCACGAGCGCGTCCTGATAGACCATGTTGGCCAGCAGAAAATGTCCGACACTGTGGTGGCGGCGCGCATCCGCGATCGTCGTCTTGACCTGGGCGAGTCCTCTTTTCACGGCCTCGCGCGCGGGAAGCCCCGAGCGCACGATGTCCGGCGTGAAAACGAAGAGCGGCAACACGAACACCAGAAACCAGATCGCCGAGAACGGCCCTGTGACGCGATCGCCCTCGCGAGTCGCGGGGTCGAGCCCGAACAGGGGTTTGACACCGAGCAACGTACGCCCGGTTTCGTGATCAGCGGCAAGAAAACCAAGGACGATCACGAGGGAGACGAGCCCGCCCATATAGCCGATGGCCCAGCCCGTTCCGGACAGCCGTCCGAACCGCTCCGGCGGCACGAGATGGGGGATCATCGCGTTGTTGAACACCGCGGCGACTTCGACAGCGACGGTGCCGACGGCGAAGGCCACGAGCGCGATCGCCACCCCATGAGAGGCGCCGGGCGCCGCGAACCACATGACGCTACAGGCCGTGAAAAGGACGATTCCGCAGGCGAGAATCCACGGTTTCTTGGGCCCGGTCGCGTCGGCGATCGAACCGAGCACAGGTGAAAGGAACGCGAGCGTCAGACCGGCGAACGCGGTCGCGTAACCCCAGAGGCTCTGACCCGTCACCGGATCGGGCGCGAGCGCAGAAGCGAAGTACGGCGCGAAAACGAAGGTCGTGACGAGCGTGAAGAAAGGCTGGCAGGCCCAATCGAAAAACAACCAGCCGAAGATGGCCGTACGCGGGGGATAGAGCGGCGGACGCGCCGGATCATGCATGGGTCACCGCCTGAAGACGAAGGCATCGAAAGGGTGGCGCTCCTGCCACCCGTGCCGCACCAGTTCGGGATCGCAATGCTCCTCGATGGGATGGCCGATGCAGAGATATGAAACGAACGACCAACCGGCCGGAATGTCGAGGACGGCGTTCATGCGCGTCGGATCGAGGATCGACACCCAACCGATTCCGAGACCCCGCGCGCGAGCCGCGAGCCACAGGGTGTGAATCGCCATGACGACCGAATACCGCAACGTCTCCGGCATCGYACGCCGTCCGAGCCCATGGCCGTCCATGACGCCATCGTCGCAGAACACCGCGAGGTGAACGGGCGCGTCGCGAAGACCCTCGAGCTTCAGCTGCGCATAAGCTTCGGCTCGCTCGCCCTCGTAGCTCGCCAGCGCGTCCGCGTTGCAATGCGTGAAGATGTTGGCCACCGCATCGCGGCGCCCGCTCTCTTCGACAAGCACAAAGCGCCAGGGCTGGCTGTTACCGACCGAGGGCGCGAGGCTCGCTTGCTCGAGAAGCGCGGCGATCACCGCGGAACGGATGGGATCGCGACGAAAGCGGCGCACGTCGCGCCGCCAGAGAAAGAGGTCGGACAGCCTGTCGCGAAACAGATCGTCGAATTCCGGCGCATTCAGCTTCGCGCGGGTCTCGGCCGACGACGCCACCTCAGCCCTTGACCAGATCGCCGAGCAGGCTCGCTGCGACCGTGACCTTGGACAAGGTCAGGCCGGAGGTGACGATGTTGTCGACCGCGTTGCGAATGCGCACCAGGTCGGCGCCGCGCCGGGCACTCCATGCGGCCACGCCCTCGTCGCCCGCCAACCCCTGCGAAACGATTTCGGCGGTGAGATTGCGATGGGCGGATGCGATTGCGTCGATGGCGCGATCGAGCGCCAAACGGTCGAAGTAATCGCTCACGTTGATCTCGCGCGCGGCCTGAACGAGAGCGCCGAGGCGGAAGGCCGCTTCGAGAGCGAAATGCGTGCGCGCAATGTCGAGAACCGGCTTGCCGGCCTTCTGAGCCGTGAGCACGATGTCGGGCGCGGCCACGAGATCGGGAAGTGACGCCAGACGGTGCGCCAGTTCCTGCGGGATATCCTGCGCGGTCAGCGCCTGCGTCCGCGCTTCCAATGTGGCGAGCGCTTCGGGTGCGAGTGTCGTACGCAAGGTGCGCCCGACCTCGGTAACGCCGGCTTCGTAGATGCCGACGACCGTGTCGAGGGAGTTGTTGATGAAGTCGACATTGCGGATGAACCAGACGATCCGGTTCATCAACAGGTCCTGCAATTCAGCGTAGAGGCCGAGTTGCACGGGTCCGGAAATCTTGCCGTCGAGCGCGTCGATCGCAAGATTGAGATCCGTCAGGCCAAAAGCGTCGCGGGTGGCGGCGTAGGCGGCCGCAATGGTCGGAGCGTCGGTGCCGGTCTGATCGACGAGCCGCGCGACGACCGTCGGCCCACCGCGGTTGATGATCGCATTGGCGAGTTGAGTCGCAATGATTTCGCGCCGCAGACGATGAGTGGCGACCGCATCCGGGAAGCGGTTGCGCATCTCCTCCGGGAAGTACCGGTCGAGTTCCTTGCCGAGATAGGGATCATCCGGGACCGGACTCTCCAGGAGTGCGTCGTGCAGCGACAGTTTCGCGTAAGCCAGCAGCACGGCGATTTCAGGTCGCGTGAGCGCCTCGCCGCGCCTTGCGCGTTCCGTCAAAGCCGCATCGTCGGGCAGGTATTCGACATTGCGGTCGAGGCGTCCCTGCTGCTCCAGCATGTGCATCAATCTGCGGGCGAAGCCGAGATCGCCGACGCCGCGGCGTTCGGCCAAGGAGAGCGCCAGCGATTGCAGGTAATTGTTGCGCAACACGAGCCGGGCGACATCGTCCGTCATATGGGCGAGAAGCGCGTTGCGATCTTCGTAGGAGAGACGGCCGTCGCGTTCGGGTGTCGTCAAGCCGATCTTGATGTTGACCTCGACGTCGGAGGTGTTGACGCCGGCCGAGTTGTCGATGGCGTCGGTATTGAGACGGATACCGGCGCGTGCGGCTTCGATGCGGCCGCGCTGCGTTGCGCCGAGATTGGCGCCTTCGCCGATCACCTTGGCGCGGATCTCACCCCCGGTGACGCGGATCGAATCGTTGGCGCGATCGCCGACCTGTTCGTCCGTCTCGGTCGACGCGCGGATGTAGGTGCCGATGCCGCCGAACCACAACAGACCCACTTGCGCCTTCAGGATCGCGCTCATCACCTCGGATGGCGCGGCCTCGGCCTTGTCGAGACCGAGAACGGCGCGGATCTCGCCGGAAAGCGGAATCGATTTCGCGCTGCGCGGGAAGATCCCACCACCTGCGGATAGCAGCGTCTTGTCGTAATCCTGCCAGCTCGACCGGGGGAGGCCGAACAGGCGCTCGCGTTCCACGAAGGAGCGCTCCGGATCGGGATTGGGATCGAGGAAGATGTCGCGATGATCGAAGGCGGCGACGAGTTTGAGGGACCGCGACAACAGCATGCCGTTGCCGAACACGTCCCCTGACATGTCGCCGACGCCGGCAACCGTCACCGGTTCGGATTGGATGTCGATGTCCATCTCGCGGAAATGGCGCTTCACGGCCTCCCACGCACCGCGCGCGGTGATGCCCATCTTCTTGTGGTCGTAACCCTGGCTGCCGCCGGAGGCGAAGGCATCGCCGAGCCAATGATGCTTCTGCGCCGACAATTCGTTCGCGGTGTCGGAAAAGGTCGCCGTGCCCTTGTCGGCGGCGACGACGAGATAGGGATCGTCGCCGTCGTGACGCACGGTGTCAGGTGGCGAAACGATGTGATCGCCTTCGATGTTGTCCGTCATCTGCAGAAGCGTGCGCACGAAGATGCGGTAGCTTTCGGTGCCCTCGAGAAGCCAAGCCTGGCGGTCGCTTGCGGGCGGCAATTGTTTCGGCACGAAACCGCCCTTGGCGCCGACCGGCACGATGACCGCATTCTTGACCTGCTGGGCCTTCACCAGTCCGAGCACTTCGGTGCGGAAATCCTGCGGGCGGTCGGACCAGCGCAGGCCGCCGCGGGCGACCTTGCCGAAGCGCAGATGCACGCCTTCGACGCGCGGCGAATAGACGAAGATTTCGTAGAGAGGCCTGGGCAAGGGCATGCCGTCGACCTTGGCGCATTCGAACTTGAACGCGATGGTTTGGCGCGGCAGGCCATTGCTTTCGAGCTGGAAGAAGTTCGAGCGCACGGCGGCATCGACGAGGTTGATGAAACGACGCAGGATGCGGTCGTCGTCGAGGCTCGTCACCGCCTTGAGTTCGTCTTCGATCTCCGCCCGGACCGCCGCTTCTTTCTCGGCCCGCAAGGCGCCCTCGATCCGCGGATCGAAGCGGGCGTAGAAATACGTCACGATCTTCTGCGCGATGGTGCTGTGGCGCGCGAGTGTCTCGGCGAGGTAGTCCTGCGCGTACGGAATGCGCAATTGGCGCAAGTAACGCCCCAGCGCCCGCACCATCGCCACGTCGCGCCAGCCGAGACCGGCTTCGAGCACGAGACGATTGAAGGCGTCGGATTCGGCGAGACCGCGGAACAGGGCAAGAAGTGCGGCTTCGATAAGATCCTGAATCTCGGCGATCTCGATGGGGCCGCCCGAGGCGCGCTCCAACGTCATGTCATGGAGCCAGACCCGGTCCGTGCCGGACGTGCCGGTCTGGACGACGCGATATGTCCGCTCGTTCACGACGCGGAAGCCGAGGTTCTCGAGCAGCGGCACCCGTTCGGACAACGGCAATGCCATGGCGCGCGAGAACACCTTGAGGTGAACGCGTGTGACGTCGTCGCCCTCGCGGCGATAGAGATCGACGGCGCGCGGGCGCGCTTCCGACAATTGTTCGAGGATCGTCACGTCGACGATGGCCTCTTCGACGCTGAACGCTTCGCGGTAGCCGGCGCTGAACGATTGAGCGTAACGCGCTGCGAGTGCGCGGGAACGCGGTCCGCCAACCGTGTCCGCGAGACGTTCACGTAACGCATCGCCCCACGTGCGGACGATGCCGGCAATGCCCTTTTCCAGCGTCTCGCGCGGGACCGTCGGCGTCGTGCCTTCGTCGCGTCCGATGATGTAGTGGGTTCGCGCGAGCGGGCCTTCCGGATACGCCGGATAGATCGCCGATACGCGGCCTTCATACACGCTTGCGAGAAACTCGCCGATCTTGCGGCTCGCATCCGTGTCGTAATGGTCCTTCGGCACGAACACGAGAACCGAAACGAAACGGTCGAACTCGTCCGGCCGCGCCAACACGCGAACGCGCGGGCGCTCCGAAAGGTTCATGATTTCGAGCGCGAAATCGTAGAGCGTGTCCTCGTCGATCTGGAAGAGATCGTCGCGCGGATAGCTCTCCAGCACGTTCAGCAGAGAGCGGCCGGAATAGCTGACGGGATCGAACCCGGCTCGGGCGACAATTCGCGCCACCTTGAGGCGCAGATAAGGCACTTCCGCAGTGGTGTTGGTGTAGGCACTCGACGTGAACAGGCCGACGATGCGCAATTCACCCTGTAGATTGCCCGCGCGGTCGAACAGTTTTACGCCGATGTAGTCGAGATGGGCGCGGCGGTGAACGCGGGATTTGACGTTCGCCTTGGTGATGATCAGGGCCTTCGGCAGCGCGAGAAACGCCCGGATTTCCGGCGTCATCGCTACGAGTTCGCGGCCGCGCCGAAGCACGCGCATCGAGGGATCGCGCAGCAATCCCAGCCCGGTTCCCTCCACCACGTCGGCAGCGACGTCGTCGGATGGCAGACGGTATTCGCGCAACCCGAGAAACGTGAAGTTGTCTTCCGAAATCCATTCGAGAAATGCGATCGCTTCGCGCGTCTCGTCCTCCGCCAAGGGAGGCGGATTGGTCTTGTAATTTTCGATGATGTCGCTGACGCGGGCGCGCATCGCGCTCCAATCATGCACCGCGACCGCAACGTCGTGATAGACGTGACGGAGGTTGGAAATCAGCCGCTCGCGATCCCCGTCTTCGTCGAGCCGCGGCAGATGGATGTGGATGAAGCTTTCGCGCTGAACGCCTTCCTGCGCCCGCGACGAGGCTTCGCCGACGAGGCGAACGAGGCCGCCATTCGCATCGCGTTCGACGGCAAGGATGGGATGCGCCACGAGGAGAGGCTCGTAACCCTCGTTGACGATTTCAGCGAGGGTCRAATCGAGCAGGAACGGCATGTTGTCGTTGACGACTTCGACGACAGTCACGTCCTTGCGTTTGCCATCGTGTTCGACTTCGAAATCGAGAAGGCGGATGTCCGCACCGCCGGCACGCTCGGCACGCAGATGATCGTAGGCGGCCTTGGCGAGATCGGCCAGCGTCAGCGCGGAATAGGCGGCGAGATCTTCCGAGGGAACGCGCCCGAAGAGCGCGCGCGCAAGTGTAGCGGGATGTTCGGCGTGCTCCTTTTGGAGCAAAGCCGCGGCAGYGGCAGTCAAGTCGCTTCCACTGGTTGGCGTTTCCAGTTTCATGCGCTGATCCTCACTCGTGATCGTTGCGGGACCCCTCGCATATACCCGGTGCGGAAGCAACCACGGCGTTTCGATCTCAACATGAAGCGCGCCCCTTGAAGGCGTCAGGCCGCCTCCGCCTGCGGGGGCTTTTCGAGATGCGCGTCGCCCCAGGCTTTGAGGGCCAGGATGATCGGTTCGAGGCTCTGTCCGCGCGGCGACAGACGGTATTCCACGCGCGGCGGAACCTCCGGGTAGACCTTGCGGATGAGAAAACCGTCGGCCTCGAGCTCACGCAATTGGGTGGTGAGCATACGTTGCGTAACGTTCGGAATCAGCCGTCGGATTTCGTTGAAGCGCAACGTTCCGCCGAGCAGCAGCTTGTAGAGAATGACGCCTTTCCATTTGCCGTCGATGAGGTTGAGCGTGGCCTCGACGGAGCAGGTGGAACAGGACGCTGTCCGAAAATCCTTACGCGGCATCACGGTATCCTTTTCGACACTATGTGCGCTTAAAGTGCGTTCTTGCAAGAAAAAAGGGTAGGCGCGAAATTGCACCTACAATCAATGCTGGAGATTCCGATGCGCGCCGTCGCCTACAAGACTTCCCTTCCCATCGCCGCCGAGGCTTCCCTGATCGATATCGATCTGCCGCGTCCCGAGGCGGAGGGTCGCGATCTCCTGGTCGAGGTCAAGGCGATCTCCGTCAACCCGGTCGACGTGAAGGTCCGCGTTCGGGCGCAGCCGGAGGCGAGCGCCGCGCGGGTTCTGGGCTTCGACGCGTCCGGAATCGTCAAAGCGGTCGRTTCCCAGGCGACTTTGTTCAAGCCCGGCGATGAGGTGTTTTACGCGGGCACCATCAACCGCCCCGGCACCAACGCCGAATATCATCTCGTGGATGAGCGGATCGTCGGCAGGAAGCCTCAGTCTCTGGATTTTCCGGCCGCCGCGGCGCTGCCCCTGACGACGCTCACCGCTTACGAGACGCTCTTCGACCGGCTCGACATCAAGCGCACCCTCCCAGGCGCCGCGAATGCAATCCTGATCGTCGGCGGCGCCGGCGGCGTCGGTTCGATGGCGACCCAGCTCGCTCGGCAGCTCAGCGACGTGACGGTGATTGCTACGGCTTCACGGCCGGAGACGTCGGATTGGGTGAAAACGCTCGGTGCTCACCACGTGATCGACCATACGCAGCCGCTTGCGGCGCAAGTCGCGGCCCTCGGCCTGGGCGCGCCCGCCTTCGTGTTCTCGATCACGCATACCGATGCGCACTTTGCCGAGATCGCGTCGCTCATCGCTCCACAGGGGCGCTTCGCACTGATCGACGATCCCGCGTCCCTCGAGGTCAATCTTCTGAAGAGCAAGAGCGTCTCGTTGCATTGGGAATCGATGTTCACCCGGTCTGTCTTCCAGACCGCGGACATGCAGCGGCAGCACGATATTCTGGACAAGGTGTCGGGCCTCATCGACGCCGGAACCCTGCGCACCACGCTTGCCGAGAATTTCGGACCGATCAATGCAGCCAACCTGAAGCGGGCGCACGCCTTCATCGAAAGCGGGCGAGCGCGCGGCAAGGTCGTCCTGTCGGGATTCGAGGGTTGATTCGCGGGGCAATGCCCAAAAGAAAAGACCGCCCTTTCAGGCGGCCTTTTGTCTCGACGAAAAATTTGGCCCGGCCGCCAAAACGTCCCTGGGGGCTGGGGGGCTGACGTGTCCGGGGAGGTCAAGGAGCCGGGCCGTCGAGGCAACGGCACGGTTATCGAATCGTAGTACGGCTGGGTCGCGGCGCGATTGCGGCAAGAATAAGATTTGGCTGACGAAGCCGTGAACGACGTGAAAGCATGGGTTGAACCCATCCGCGGCAAGGCTCATCATGAGGCGATGATGAACACGCGCCCGGAGGGATCATGAGCGAAGGTGACATCGCAGAGCCGCTGCGCGGCGGCTCGGCACAGGGTTCCGCCAGAGGCTCCGCCCGCGTGCTGCCCTTTCCCGCCGCGCCGAAACGCGTTTCCTTCGATCGCATCGAGTTGCAGACCATTCTCAATCTGTACGGCCGCATGGTCGCGGAGGGCGAATGGCGTGACTACGCCATCGATTTCACACCGGACAAGGCGATTTTCTCGATCTACCGACGCACCTCCGAGGTGCCGCTCTACCGGATCGAGAAGGACCCGGCGCTCGCCCGCAAGCAAGGCGCGTATGCGGTCGTCGCGGCGAGCGGCTTGATTCTCAAACGAGGCCACGATCTCGACCGAGTCGTCCGCGTCCTCGCCAAGCCGCTGAAGGTGGTTTCGATTTAGGGAGCCGGCCTGCGAGTTTCGGCCGGTTCGCTCTTTCGTTTCGTCATCTTCTCGGTGTTTTGTCCCAGTCGTTCCCGAACCGTGCATCTCCGAATGGGAAAAGTGCGGCGTTCTTCTGATCGGGGTCACCGGGACGAGCCCGCGGAAGACGTGGGGGCACAACCCAACTTAAGGAATCGGCCGCGTGGGTGCTTCTTCGAGTCCGCGCCCCAGCGGTCTCTGCATGAGGACGGTCGAGAGCCAGCGACCGTGTTTGTAGCCGATGCCTTTGAAGATGCCGGCATCTTCAAAGCCGAGGGCGCGATGGACGCCGATCGAACCACGCGATTGATCGTCTCCGATCACCGCCACCATGAGCCGAAAATCACGCGCTTCGCTCTCCGCGATCAGGCGGGCGAGCAGTTGCTTCCCGATGCCCTGTCCCTGCGCATCCGGGGCGATGTAGATCGAATCCTCGACCGTCGAGCGATAGGCGGGCCGCGGGCGGTACGGACCCGCATACGCATAGCCGAGAACCACACCGTCGCGTTCGGCGACGATGTAGGGATAATCGCCCGCAACCAACGCTTGGCGCCGCCGCGCCATTTCATCGGCATCCGGCGCTTCGAGCTCGAAGGACGCGGTGCCGTGGACGACAGCGTGGGCGTAGATGGCGGTGATGGCCTCGATGTCGGGTTCGAGGCAGGGGCGAATCGTGACTGGGCGAATCGTGACTGGGCGAATGGCGATGGGTCGAGCGGTGACGGTCATGGGCAATTCGTCGGTGGCGCGGTGAGAATCGGCGAGCTGAACGTTGGCCCGATCCCGCACGTCAGACAACAAAAAACCCCGGCCGAAGCCGGGGTTTTCGAGATCGTCCGATCCGTCATCGCTTAGTTGTTGCGGTTGCCCAACAGCGCGAGGAGGAACTGGAACATGTTGATGAAGTCGAGATAGAGCTGCAGCGCGCCGAACACGGACACCTTGGCCGCGGCCTCAGTGTCGTAGTTGCCGTACAGATACATCTCCTTCAGCTTCTGTGTGTCGTAGGCGGTGAGACCTGCGAAGATCAAAACGCCGATCGCCGAGATGCCGAACTGCAGCGCGCTCGACTGGAAGAAGAGGTTAGCCAGCGAGGCGAGGATCAGGCCGACGACGCCCATGATCAGGAACGAACCCATGCCCGAGAGGCTGCGGTTCGTGGTGTAGCCCCACAGGGACAGCGAACCGAAGGCCGCCGCCGTGATGAAGAACACCTGTACGACGCTCGCACCGGTATAACGGATGAGCAAGGTCGAGAGCGAAGCGCCCATCACCGCCGCGAAGGCGAAAAACAGGCTGCGTGCCGACGATGCCGACATCTTGTCGATGCGGAACGAGAACAGGAAGATGAAAGCGAGCGGTGCGAGCGCAACCACCCACATCAAAGGCGTGTCATAGAGAACCCGACCGAACTCGGTCAGGTAAACGCCGCCCATGCGGGCCGCTGCATCGGCTTCGCTGCCGGCCACGGCGAGCTTGTTGACGCCGAGCGCCACCAAGGCGGAAATCGCCAAGCCGATGATCATGTTGTTGTAGACGCCGAGCATGAAGGCGCGCAAACCCTGGTCGACCTGTACGGCCGTCCGGTTGACGCCGACGCCGGCGGTTTGATTTTGCTGATACGGTTGCATCGGAGTCCTCTCGCGGTGTCCCGTCTAATGTTCCCTCAAAAACCGAGTATCGGCTTTTGGCCGCCGGAAGACGGCGACACGCCAAATATGAGTGGTCGCCCGTCGTTTCGCAAGAGGTAAGGTCAAGCTTCTGTCGCGCCGGCAGATCGACCGCAAAGACGAATCAAGATGAAGCGTTTTTCGCCGCCCTAGGCGCGGCCTTTCATCGCTGTCGCTCGCGGGCTGCCGATCAAAGATCTCTCAAGTACTGCGCTGGCTTTTGATTCAAAATTCTCCAGGTGCCGATGAGGCCTAGTCCAACCGTCACCAGAACCGCCAAGATCGAAACGAACACTGCGCCTGAGAGATCTAAGGCAAAGCTCAAATTCATCACGCGGGTGACGATGAGGTAGGCGGCGAGAGTTCCCGCCAGCAAGCCGAACACCGCGGTCGCGATACCGAGCAACCCGTACTCCAGCGCATACGCGCCCAGAAGGCGGGCCCGTGTGGCCCCCAGGGTCTTCAGGACGACGGCGTCATAGAGCCGTGCCCGGTGGCCGGCCGCCAGCGCCCCGGCCAGGACCAGAAGGCTTGCGATGAGCGCAATGGCGCTGGCGCCCCGAATCGCCATGACGAGCTGCGATACGACGTCGTCGATGGCCTCCAAGGCGTCTTTCACGCGCACGCTCGTGACGAGCGGATAGGCCTGCGCGGCGCTGCGCAGGATCTTGGCATCGGTCGTGACGTCGGAGCCGTTCGGGAACGTCACCGTCGCGAGATGGGTATGCGGTGCGCCGGCGAAGGTATTGGGCGAAAAAACCATCACGAAATTGATGCCGAGAGAGCGCCATTCCACGTGCCGCAGGTTGGCGATGGCGGCCGTGATGTTGCGGCCGAGAACGTTGACCGTGATCTCGTCGCCGACTTTCAGGCCGAGACCTTCCGCGACCTTTTCCTCGAAGGAGACCAGCGGCTTGCCGCGGTAATCGGCGGGCCACCATTCGCCGGACACGAGTTCGGAGCCGTTCGGGATGGCGGTCGCGTAGGTGATGCCGCGGTCCCCGTCTAGCACCCAGGACACGTCCTCGCTGGCTTTGATCTCGGCGACGGGAACGCCGCGCAGGGTGACCAGCCGGCCGCGCATCATCGGCACCCGGTCGATCTGCGCGCTGGCCGCCTGTGCTTTCAGAAAATCGCCGAAGGCGTCGGCCTGCGCATTGGGGATGTCGAGGAAGAAGAAGCTCGGCGCGTGCTCGGGCAGCGTCTGCCGAAGCTGGCGCGTAAGGTTCGTATCGATGAGGGCGAGGGTCACGAGCAGGGTGATTCCGAGGCCAAGGGACAGGACGAGCGACGGGGTCAGCGCGCCGGGGCGGTGGATGTTCGCCAGGGCGAGACGCGGTGCCGCGCTTTTCGGCCGGGGAAGGCGACGGGCGAGCGCCATGATGCCAAGGCCGATCGCCCGCAGCAGGGCGAAGGACGCGGCGGCGGCGCCGACGAACATCAGGGCGATGCGACGGTCGTAGGCGGCGAAAACCGCAAGGCCGACGAGGGCGACGAGGGCAAGGGCGAGCGTCGCCAGATAGCGCTTGCGCGGCCAAATTCGCCCGGGCTCGATTTGGTCCCGAAAAAGGCCGGAGACCGGAATGTCGTGGGCGCGCCCGAGCGGGGCGAGTGCGAAGACCAGCGCCGTGAGGATTCCGTAGAGCAGCGCGACCCCAAGTTCGCTCCAGGCAAGCGTCGGTTGGATCGGGATCGGCAGCAGGTGGCCGAACAGGGCGTTCACGACGAAGGGTAGCGCGCCGCCGACCACGAGACCGACGCCGACGCCCACCATCGCGATCGCCATCACTTGGGTGAGATAGAGCAGCACGACCTGACCGCCCGGTGCGCCGAGGCTCTTCATGGTGGCGATGGAGGCACGTTTGCGATCGACGAACCCGCGCACGGCGTTCGCCACACCGACGCCACCCACGAGGAGCGCCGTCAATCCGACGAGGGTGAGAAACTGCGTGAAACGCTCGATGTTGCGCTGGAAGCGCGGATCGGCGTTGACGCGCGTGCGGACATTCCAGCCCGCTTCGGGCAAGGCAATCTTGGATTGAGCCTCGACCCGTTCCAGCACGGCGTCGTCGACCTGCGGCAGTTTCACTCGATAGGTCCATCGGACGAGGCTGCCGGGTTGCAACAGGCCGGTGGCGCGCAAAGCGTCCTGGGACACCAGCAACCGAGGGCCGAAGCCGATGCCGTTGGCGATCTTGTCGGGCTCGGAGACAAGAGCCGCACGCAGTTCCATCGGCGCGTTGCCGACCTTGATGCGATCGCCAGGCTTCAAATCGAGGCGGGCGAGGAGCGCCGGATCGGCAACCGCGCCGAACACGCCGTCGCGCTCTCCGAGAAGGGCGGATGGAGACTGCTGCGGTTCGGTTTCGAGTGTTCCGATCGTCGGATAGGTCCCGTCGACAGCCTTCAACTCGACCAACGCCGAGCCCTTGTCGCCGGCGATCGCCATGGCGCGCATGGTGGCGATCGTGGCGACGGTCCCGCGTTCGGACAGGAAGGCGAGTTCAGGCTTGTCCGCCTCGCGCTGCAGCAGGGAGAAGGCCATGTCTCCACCCAAGATGCGCCGGCCCTCCTTCGTGATGCCCTCCGTCAGCGAGCGCGACAGAGAGGATACCCCCGCAATCGCTGCGACCCCGAGTGCGATACAGGCGAGAAAGATCCCGAACCCGGAAAGACCGCCGCGCAATTCGCGCCAAGCCAGGCGCAACACGAGACGCAAGGAGGATGAAAAGGAGGGCCGCTTCGGCAGCGAACCGGGAAGAGAGCCGTGCATGGCGCGCGTCCCTTAGACGTTCACGGCGGAGAGATCCGCCTCGATACGGCCTGAACGAAGACGCACGGTTCTGTCGCAAAGGCGAGCGAGATTGAGGTCGTGGGTCACGAGGACGAGGGTCGCGCCGCGTTCACGCTTGAGCGCGAAGAGGAGGTCGATGATCGACTGACCGGTCGTTTCGTCGAGATTGCCGGTCGGCTCGTCGGCGACGAGAATCGCCGGATTGGGGACGATGGCGCGGGCGATGGCGACCCGCTGCTGCTCGCCCCCGGACAATTGCGCCGGATAATGATGGAGCCGCTCTCCCAGACCCACCGCTGCGAGTTCCGCTTCCGCCCGTGCGAAGGCGTTCTCTTCGTCCGCCAATTCGAGGGGGAGGGCGACGTTCTCGAGCGCCGTCATGGTCGGAACGAGGTGGAAGGATTGGAAGACGATGCCGATGCGCCGGCCGCGAAACCGCGCCAGGGCATCTTCGTCGAGGCCCGAAAGATCCGTGTTCTCGACGATGATCTTGCCCGAATCGGGTCGCTCCAGACCGGCCATGGTCATCAGGAGGGTCGATTTGCCCGAGCCCGACGGTCCAACCAGGCCGACGGCCTCGCCGCGGGCGATTCCAAGGGAAACGCCCTTCAGGATGTGCACCCGGGCAGCGCCGCGCCCGAGGCTCAAATCCACATCCTGCAGTGCGATGGCCTTGTCCTGCATGCTCGCTCACCCGATCTTTGAGAAACCCGGCCGGAGATCCCGGCCTCTTCGACGCATATGGGAATCATATTGATGAAGCGCCAATCAGGCCCGTTCATGGCGATCATTTTTGCGTGTGCCACTGCATGTTTGACGCTCACACTGCCTTTTTCTTCAGCCCTCGCGCAAAACACCCCGGTCCGGCTCGTGGCTTTCGGTGACAGTTTGAGCGCCGGCTACCAGCTCCCGCAAAGCGCCGCGTTTCCGGTCGTTCTCGAGCGCGCTCTCAAGGCGCGGGGTCACAATGTCGAGATCGTCAATGCCGGCGTTTCCGGCGACACCTCCTCCGGTGGCCTCGACAGGCTCGACTGGTCGGTTCCCGACGGGACGGACGGTGTCATTCTCGAACTCGGCGCCAACGACATGCTGCGGGGCCTCGATCCGACAATTCCGCGAAAAGCGCTCGATTCCATCGTCGAGCGGCTGAAAGAGCGCCAGATCCCGGTCCTGCTCGCCGGCATGGTCGCCGCCCGCAACTTGGGTGAGGATTACGCGCAAAAGTTCGATCGGATCTATCCGGACATTGCGAAGAAGTACGGGCTTGTGCTCTACCCCTTCTTCTTGGACGGGATTGCCGGCGACCGCACTCTCAACTTGCCCGATGGCGTTCATCCGACCGCCAAGGGCGTCGAGGTGATCGTCGAGCGGATCCTGCCCACCGTCGAGACGTTTCTCGCCACTCTTCCCAAGCGCTGACGTTCGCCAGCGCTCCGTCATTGCCTGAACGCGGCGCATTGCCGGCCGCGAGGAGCCTTTCTATGGAATATCGCCGCCTCGGCCGCACGGATTTGAACGTCAGCCACATTTGTCTCGGCACCATGACCTGGGGTCAGCAGAACACCGAAGCCGAGGGCCACGCCCAGATGGACTACGCGGTGGAAAAGGGCATCAACTTCTTCGATACGGCCGAACTCTACTCGATCCCGCCGACGGCCCAGACCCAAGGCTCGACGGAGCGGATCATCGGCTCCTGGTTCAAAGCCAAAGGCAATCGCGACAAGATCATCCTCGCCTCGAAGGTCGTCGGGCGCTCGCAGATGACCTGGTTCCGTAAGGATGGATCGCCGGCCGAGCTCTCTCGTCCCCAGATGGTGGAAGCGCTCGACGCGAGCCTGAAGCGGTTGCAGACCGACTACATCGATCTCTACCAAATCCACTGGCCCGACCGAGCGATGCCGTGGGGTTCGAACCCGACCGTCTATCGCAATGACGAGGAGGACCAATCCTCTCATCCGATCGACGAAACCCTCGACATCTTCGCGGATTTCGTGAAGGCCGGAAAAATCCGCCATGTCGGCCTTTCCAACGAGAGCGCCTGGGGAACGATGAGCTTCCTCAAGCACGCGGAGGCGAAATCGGGTCGCCCGCGGGTTCAGTCCATTCAGAACGCCTACAATCTCCTCAACCGGACGTTCGAAGTCGCGCTCGCCGAGATCAGCGGCCGGGAGCAGGTCGGCCTGCTCGCCTATTCGCCGCTCGCGCAGGGCTATCTCGTCGGGAAATATCTCGACGGCGCGCGTCCGCCGGGAGCCCGCACGACCTTGTTCAATCGCGGCCAGCGCTATGAGACGCCGGGCGCCGATGCGGCGATCCGCGCGTACCTGAAGCTCGCTGCCGAGTTCGGCCTCGATCCCGCGCAACTGGCGCTCGCTTTCGTCAATTCACGGCCTTTCGTCACGGCGAACATCATCGGCGCGACGTCGATGGAACAGCTCAAGACGGATATCGGGTCGGTCGATGTGAAGATCACGCCGGAATTGGAGGAGCGCATCGACGCGATCCATCTGGTGCACCAGAATCCCTGCCCCTGATCACGCGGCGACGTCATGGCCGGACTCGTTCCGGCCATGACGGATGTGACATGAACGCGCTGCGTTTCTCGTAACGACGGCCTCATCCAGAGGATGAGCACCGCGTCGCACGGATCTCAAGCGGCTTGAATGCGCTTGTTCTGGCGGTTCTCCACCAGATCATCGACGACGGCGGGATCGGCGAGCGTCGAGGTATCGCCGAGATTGCCGAACTCGTCCTCGGCGATCTTACGCAGAATTCGGCGCATGATTTTTCCCGATCGTGTTTTCGGCAGGCCGGGCGCGAACTGGAGAAGGTCGGGAGAGGCGATCGGCCCGATCTCCTTGCGCACCCACACCACGAGTTCCTTGCGCAGCTCGTCGGACGGTTCGACACCGGTCATCAGGGTGACATAAGCGTAGATGCCCTGACCCTTGATGTCGTGCGGATAACCGACGACGGCGGCTTCGGAAACTTTCGGGTGCGCGACCAGGGCCGATTCCACTTCCGCCGTTCCCATGCGGTGACCCGATACGTTGAGCACGTCGTCGACGCGACCAGTGATCCAGTAGTAGCCGTCCGCATCACGGCGGCAGCCGTCGCCGGTGAAGTACTTGCCCGGATACGTGGCGAAGTAGGTCTGCACGAAACGCTCGTGATCACCGTAGACCGTGCGCATCTGGCCGGGCCACGAATCGGCGATGACGAGATTGCCCTCCGCAGCGCCTTCGAGCACTTTGCCATCGGCGTCCACCACTTGCGGTACCACTCCGAAGAAGGGTCGCGTGGCGGAGCCGGGCTTTAGTTTCGTCGCGCCCGGCAGAGGCGTGATCAGAATGCCGCCAGTCTCGGTCTGCCACCAGGTATCGACGACGGGACAGCGGCTGTCGCCGACCACGCGAAAATACCATTCCCACGCTTCCGGATTGATCGGCTCGCCGACGCTGCCGAGCACGCGCAGCGATTTGCGCGATGTCCGCTTCACCGGATCCTCGCCCGCCTGCATGAGCGAGCGGATGGCGGTCGGCGCGGTGTAGAAAATGTTGACGTTGTGCTTGTCGATGACCTCCCAGAAGCGAGAGATCGACGGATAGGTGGGAACGCCCTCGAACATCAGCGTCGTCGCACCGTTGGCGAGCGGTCCGTACAGAATATACGAATGGCCGGTGACCCAGCCCACATCCGCCGTGCACCAATAGATGTCGCCGTCGTGATAATCGAACACGTATTGATGCGTGATTGCGGTGTAGACGAGATAGCCGCCAGTGGTGTGCAGCACGCCCTTGGGTTTTCCGGTCGAGCCCGACGTATAGAGAATGAACAGCGGGTCTTCCGCATTCATCTCTTCGCACGGACAATCGTTCGTCACCTGCGCCGCCGCCTCGTGGTAATAGACGTCGCGTCCCGGCACCATGTTGACGGCGGAGCCCGTCCGCTTCACCACCAGCACATGATCGACGCCGCCGACTCGCTCGATCGCCGCGTCGACATTGGCTTTCAGCGGAACTTTACGTCCGCCGCGAAGACCCTCGTCGGCCGTCACCACGAATGCGGATTTCGCATCCTCGATGCGGCCGGCGAGCGAATCCGGCGAGAAGCCGCCGAACACGACGGAGTGCACGGCGCCGAGTCGCGCGCAGGCGAGCATCGCGTACGCCGCTTCGGGAATCATCGGCATATAGATCGTGACGCGATCGCCTTTCGCCACACCGCGGTTGCGCATGACGTTCGCCATTCGGCAGACCTCGTCATGCAATTCGCGATAGGTGATCTTCTTGGATTCCGACGGATCGTCACCTTCCCAAATGATCGCGACCTGTTCGGCGCGCGTCTCGAGATGACGGTCGATGCAATTGTAGGCGACGTTGGTGACGCCGTCTTCGAACCAGCGGATGGACACCTCGCCCGGTCCGAAAGTCGTGTTCTTGACCTTGGTGAACGGCTCGAACCAGTCGATGCGCTTCGCTTCCTCGCCCCAGAACGCTTCCGGATCCTTGATGGACGCTTCGTACT
>NZ_JBFUKD010000005.1:0-28069 GCF_056401005.1 Microvirga sp. P4_G7
CCCGTATAGCTTCCCGGACCGACGGTGACCGCCACCCGGTCGAGGCTCGCAAAACCGCCTTCCACATGGCTGATGAGCCGGTCGATGAGCGGCAGCAACGCTTCCGCGTGCCCGCGATCCATCGGGATCATCTCGCGCACCAGCGGCTCTTGATGGTCCGAATCGAAAATGCAGGCCGAACAGGCGCCGAGGGCGGTGTCGATGGCAAGAACGCGCAACGTCATATCTCCGTCTTCCGACGCTTCTTTAGAGCATGATCCGCCAAAGTGTGAACGGCTTTTCGAACGCCGTGCGCTTTCACGAGATCGTACAGAAGTCGGCGAACGGAAGACGCGGCGCGCGGGGACGCAGATCCGTCCGGTCGCCATAGCCGAGATTGATGAGGAAATTCGCCTTGATCGGCGTGCCCGCAAAGAAGGCGTTCGTGACGCCGGCCTGATCGAAACCGGACATTGGGCCGCAATCGAGCCCGAGCGCCCGCGCGGCGATGATGAGATAAGCGCCCTGCAGCGAGGAATTGCGCAACGCGTTTTCCTCGACGATCTCCGGTTTCTCCCGCCGCCAGGCCTCCACGTCGGTGCGCGGGGCGAGAAGAGGGAAGTTTTCGTAGAATTTCAGGTCATAGCCCACAATGGCCGTCGCGGGCGCGCTCATGGTCTGGCGCACATTGCCGGCGTCCAGATGCGGGCGCAGCCGCTCCTTGGCGTCCAGCGAGACCACGAAGACGACACGCGCCGGGCAGCAATTGCCGCTCGTCGGACCGAGCTTGGCGAGTTCCGCGAATGCGCGCAGCTGATCGTCGGTGACCGGCTTGTCCTGCCAACGGCGCAACGTCCGAGCCGTGCGGAAGATCTGGTCGAGGGCGGCGTCGTTCAACGGATCCAAAGGCCCCTCCCACAAAAAAGCGCGGCCTTTCAGCCGCGCTTGAATCTAGGGTCCGCGAGGATCGATTAAACGGCCTGGACCTCGCGCACATCGGGCAGGAAGTGCTTGAGCAGGTTCTGGATGCCGTGTCGCAGGGTGGCGGTGGACGACGGGCAGCCCGAGCAGGCGCCTTTCATGACGAGATAGACGACGCCGTCCTTGAAGCCGCGGAACGTGATGTCGCCGCCGTCGCCGGCGACCGCCGGGCGAATGCGGGTCTCAAGCAGCTCCTTGATGGTCTCCACCGTTGCCGCATCCGAATCGTCGAAGAATTCCTCGCCGTCAGTCGCCTCGGGCACGCCATTGTCGTTCATGACCGGTGCCCCGGTCATGAAATGCTCCATGATGCCGCCCAGGATGGCCGGCTTGAGGTGCTGCCACTCGCCGTCGGCCTTGGTCACGGAAATGAAATCGTACCCGAAGAAGACGCCCGTCACGCCGGGAACGGTGAACAGGCGCTCGGCCAGGGGCGAAACGGCGGCGTCCTGCGGAGCGCGTGCTTCGAACGTGCCTTCCGGCATGACGACGCGGCCCGGCAGAAACTTCAGGGTGGCGGGATTGGGGGTGGCTTCAGTTTGAATGAACATCGGTTTGTCCTCTGCGCCGGTTCAAGGCCGGCCGAGTGGGTCGTTTAAGGCGAGAAAGCCTTGGAATCGTTCTAACAGGTTTCCCTATGGATGTGGAACCACCTTGCGTGAAATCCAAGAGGGCGCGACCGAGATTCGGGCTCCTTGACGGAGGCGCGGCTAATTAGGTCGCATCGCGGCAAAGGCAATCCAGGTGGATAATTAGTCTTTCGTTGGAGTAACCCCGGCGGCGACGGAATCCGAGCCGAGTAAGTTTCGCTGAAAGCCAAGGTTCGGCGAAAGAATTTAATCTTTGAAGACATGGCCGCCTGAAGTGTTTGATGCCTTCAATATTGCAAAGAAAGGAGCGCGCCGTTGCCTCTTTCGCACTCTTGCGCGTGATTTATTATCAACCTAGGCTGAAATCATAAGTCAGAAAGGCCGGCTCGAACCGGCCATGGAGCGAAACGTGCGAGCGGACGTGGACGGCACGCCTTCCGATGCGGTCGCGAAATCCGGTAGCCTTCCGTGCGCGACGGGCAGGGAAGGTCGCTGCCGATGACGCTCGTTCTCGATCACGTCAGCAAGAAAGTCGGCGCGGAAACGCATATCGACGACGTATCGCTGACGCTGGAGAGCGGCTCGCTCAACGTGCTCCTCGGCGCGACRCTTGCCGGCAAGACGTCGCTGATGCGCTTGATGGCCGGGCTCGATGCTCCCTCGAGCGGGCGGGTCCTCGTCGAAGGACAGGACGTCACGGGGCGACCGGTGCAGCGCCGCAGCGTCGCGATGGTGTACCAGCAATTCATCAATTACCCGTCGCTCTCGGTGTACGAGAACATCGCCTCGCCCCTGCGCGTCGCCGGGCTGCCGACGCCGGAGATCAAGGCGCGCGTCGAAGAGGCGTCGCGGTTGCTCAGGCTCGAGCCCTATCTCGATCGAAAACCGCTGAATCTGTCCGGCGGACAGCAGCAGCGCACCGCGATCGCCCGCGCGCTCGTGAAACGCGCCGATCTCGTTCTGCTCGACGAGCCACTCGCCAATCTCGATTACAAGCTGCGTGAGGAATTACGCGAAGAACTGCCGCGGATCTTTGCTGCGTCGGGCGCTATCTTCGTCTATGCGACGACGGAGCCGACGGAAGCGCTTCTCCTCGGCGGGCGTACGGCGACATTGCATCATGGACGCGTGACGCAATTCGGCCCGACGCCGATGGTGTATCGACAACCGCACGATCTCATCACCGCGCAGGTGTTTTCGGACCCGCCGCTCAATACGCTGACGGCGCGAAAAGCAGGACCCTCGGTGACCTTGAGCACGGGCGGCGAAACCCGCGCCGTCGGCCCGTTCGCGCGCCTGCCGGATGGCGAATATACGCTCGGCTTCCGAGCGCATCATCTCGGCCTGGAGCCGATCGCAAATGGTGGGCTGGCCTTACCCGCCGTCGTCTCCGTTTCCGAGATCACCGGTTCGGAGAGCTACATCCATCTCGATGCCGGCGAGCGGCGATTCGTGGCGCTCGTTCCCGGCGTGAAGCGGCTCGAACCGGGCGCCGCCGTCACCGCGTTCCTCGATCCGCGTCATCTCCTGTTGTTCGACGCCACGGGCCGCCTCGTGGCGTCGGCCTTGGCGCAGGCTGCGTGAAGGAGGGCACGGATGGCGCAAATCACCCTCGATCATCTCGCCCACGCCTACCGGCCCGATCCGCAAGGTCCTGAAGACTACGCGCTGAAGGAAATCAACCACGTCTGGTCGCAAGGTGGCGCCTATGCGCTGCTCGGACCATCGGGTTGCGGCAAGACCACGCTGCTCAACATCATCTCCGGCCTGGTGCGCCCGACACGCGGACGTATTCTCTTCGACGACCGCGACGTGACCGATCTGCCGACAGAGGCGCGCAACATCGCGCAGGTGTTCCAGTTTCCCGTCGTCTACGACACCATGAGCGTGCGCGAGAACCTCGCCTTTCCGCTCAAGAACCGCCACGTCTCCCGCGAAAAGACCGCGGCCCGCGTCGACGAGATCGGCCGTCTGCTCGATCTGACGCGCGTCATGGATCGCAAGGCGAGCAACCTCACCGCCGATCTGAAACAGAAGATCTCGCTCGGACGCGGCCTCGTGCGCCCAGACGTGGCGGCAATCCTGTTCGATGAGCCGCTGACCGTCATCGATCCGCAATTGAAGTGGCAATTGCGCTCCACGCTGAAAGAGATCCATCGCGTCCTCGACCTCACCATGATCTACGTCACGCACGATCAGACCGAGGCGCTCACCTTTGCCGACAAGGTGGTGGTGATGCATGACGGCGCTGTCGTGCAGACCGGCACGCCGGAGGAATTGTTCGAGCGGCCGGCGCACACCTTCGTCGGTCATTTCATCGGCTCACCGGGCATGAACGTCATGCCTTGCCGGGTCGAGGGGATGACGGCTCATGTGGACCAAAGCGTCATCGCCCTGCCGCGCAGCTATCCGCGCCTGCTGCAGGATCAGCGCATCGAACTCGGCATCCGTCCCGAATTCGTTCATCTGCAACGGAAGGATGTCGGATTGCCGGTGCGCATAAAGCGCATCGACGATATCGGACGGGCGCGCATCGCGCGCGTGGAGATGGGTGGCCGGGCGCTTGCCGCGAGCGTTCCGGAAAACCTGACCATCGAAGGCGATGAGGCCTCCCTCGTGTTCGACGCGCCGCATGTGCACATTTATTCCAACGGGCACCTCGTTCCCGGTGAACCGGCGGAGGGCAGGGCACCATGAAGCCGGTGAACCACCGCGCCTGGTTTCTCGTTCTGCCCGTCTTCGCCGTGGTGGCGTTCTCGGCCGTGCTGCCGATCATGACCGTGGTCAATTATTCGGTGCAGGATACGTTCGGCAACAATCAGTTCTTCTGGAACGGCGTCGGCTGGTTTCAGGACCTGCTCGATCCATCCAAGGAACTCGGCGGACGGTTCTTCGATTCCCTTTGGCGCAATCTGCTGTTCTCGGCGATCATCCTTGCGATCCAAATTCCGCTCGGTATCTGCATTGCGCTCGCGATGCCGCGGGAAGGCTGGACGGTGGCGCTCTGCCTCGTTCTCATGGCCCTACCCCTTCTGATTCCGTGGAACGTCGTCGGCACGATCTGGCAGGTTTTCGCGCGCAGCGATATCGGACTACTCGGCTGGACGGTCAACCATCTCGGCATCGACTATAACTATACCGGCCACACGATCGATGCGTGGATCACCTTGATCGTGATGGACGTTTGGCATTGGACGAGCCTCGTTGCGCTGCTTTGTTACGCGGGCCTCAAATCCATTCCGGACGCGTATTACCAAGCCGCCCGCATCGATGGGGCGTCGCGCTGGGCGGTGTTCCGCACCATCCAATTGCCCAAGATGCGGCGGGTCCTGCTGATTGCCGTGCTCCTGCGCTTCATGGATTCGTTCATGATCTACACCGAACCGTTCGTGCTTACCGGCGGCGGGCCGGGCAATGCGACGACGTTCCTGTCGATCGACCTCGTGAAACTCGCCCTCGGGCAATTCGATCTCGGCAAGGCGGCCGCCATGTCGCTCGTCTACAACCTGATCATCCTCGCCGTGTGCTGGGTGTTCTACACCGTCATGACGAATGTCGACGCCAGTCGCGACAGGGTGGAGGCATGAGCGACACCGCCATCATCGCGCCTGCCGCGACACGCGCCACCGCCGTTCCAAGCCAAACGGCCGCCAACCGCGCGCTGACGCCCTCGCGCGTCAACGGGCGGACGCTGGTGATGGTGCTCTACCTCGTGTTCCTGATGCTGCCGATCTATTGGCTCATCAATATGAGTCTGAAGACCAACCTCGAGATCTCCAGCACCATGACGCTGTGGCCGCGGGAGATCACCTTCGAGCACTACAAGAAGATCTTCACGGACCCGAGCTGGTACACCGGCTACATCAACTCGCTGACCTACGTGGTGATCAACACGTTGCTGTCGATCTCCCTCGCGCTCCCCGCCGCCTACGCCTTCTCGCGTTACCGGTTTCTCGGCGACAAGCACCTGTTCTTCTGGCTGCTCTCCAACCGCATGGCGCCGCCGGCGGTGTTCGCACTGCCGTTCTTCAACTTGTATTCCGCCATCGGCCTGTTCGACACGCCCTGGGCGGTCGCCCTCGCCCATTGCCTGTTCAACGTCCCGCTCGCCGTGTGGATTCTCGAAGGCTTCATGTCGGGCGTTCCGCGTGAGATCGACGAGACGGCCGCCATCGACGGCTATTCCTTCCCGCGCTTCTTCATCAAGATCTTCATGCCGCTGATCGCGTCCGGTATCGGCGTCGCGGCGTTCTTCTGCTTCATGTTCTCGTGGGTCGAGCTGCTCCTCGCGCGCACGCTCACCTCGGTCAACGCCAAGCCGATCGCCGCGACGATGACCCGAACGGTGTCCGCGTCCGGCATGGATTGGGGACTTCTCGCCGCCGCCGGCGTGCTCACCATCGTGCCCGGCGCGCTCGTGATCTGGTTCGTGCGCAACTACATCGCCAAGGGCTTCGCCCTGGGCCGGGTCTGAGGGAGATCGCCGATGGATTTCGCCTGGATGGCATGGACCTGGCAGACGGCGATCTTCTTTTGCGTCATCGCGACCCTTCTATTCGTGATGATCGTCCTCGCCATTCTCTATCCGGAAACCGAACGGGTCGGCGTGCTTCGCATTCCCACGACCCGCGGCGACCGTCTTTTCATTTCGCTTCTCGGCACGGCCTTCATCAACATCGCCTGGCTCGGGTTCGTCGGACCCGACCTGTGGTGGGCGCTCGGTCTGTCCCTTCTCTACGCGGCGGCGGTGTTCCGCTTCGTGTGACGGGAGAGGCCTCAAAAGACTCGCCGGCCCAACCGAGCCGGAGAGATCGGCCGGACGTACGAGCCGGCTGCCTATAACGGGAGGAAGTCATGACAACATCTCGACGACACGTGAGACACCTCGTCTCCGTCAGCGCGTTCGCGCTGATGCTCGGCGGTGGCTCGGCCTTCGCCGGCATGGACGAAGCGAAGAAATGGGTCGACAGCGAGTTCCAGCCTTCGACGCTGCAAAAAGATGCGCAGATGAAGGAGATGGAGTGGTTCGTGAATGCGGCGAAACCCTTCGCCGGCATGGACATCAACGTCGTCTCGGAAACCATCACGACGCATGAATACGAAGCCAAGACGCTSGCCAARGCGTTCTCCGARATCACCGGCATCAAGCTCAMSCACGACCTGATCCAGGAAGGCGACGTGGTGGAGAAGMTSCAGACCCAGATGCAATCGGGCAAGAACATCTACGACGCGTGGGTCAACGATTCCGATCTCATCGGCACGCACTTTCGCTACAAGCAGGCGATCGCGCTCGACGATTGGATGAAGGGCGAGGGCAAGGACGTGACGTCGCCGACGCTCGACGTGAACGACTTCATCGGCAAGTCCTTCACGACGGCGCCTGACGGTAAGATGTATCAATTGCCGGACCAGCAATTCGCGAACCTGTACTGGTTCCGGTACGACTGGTTCCAGCGCCCCGACTTCAAGGAAAAATTCAAGGCCAAGTACGGCTACGATCTCGGCGTCCCGGTGAACTGGTCGGCCTATGAGGACATCGCCGAATTCTTCACCAACGACATCAAGGAAGTCGACGGCGTCAAAGTCTACGGCCACATGGATTACGGCAAGAAGGATCCATCGCTCGGGTGGCGCTTCACCGATGCCTGGCTTTCCATGGCCGGCAACGGCGACAAGGGCATTCCGAACGGGTTGCCGGTCGATGAATGGGGCGTGCGCATGGAAGGGTGCCGACCGGTCGGCTCCTCCGTCGATCGCGGCGGCGACACCAATGGTCCCGCAGCGGTCTATTCGATCACCAAATATCTCGAATGGCTGAAGAAATACGCACCGCCGCAAGCCGCCGGCATGACCTTCTCCGAATCCGGACCCGTGCCCGCGCAAGGCAACATCGCGCAGCAGATGTTCTGGTACACGGCGTTCACCGCCGACATGGTGAAACCCGGGTTGCCGGTCATGAACACGGACGGCAAACCGAAATGGCGCATGGCACCCTCTCCGCACGGCTCCTACTGGAAGGAAGGTATGAAGCTCGGCTACCAGGACGCCGGTTCCTGGACCCTGCTGAAATCGACGCCGCTCGAACGCCGCAAGGCAGCCTGGCTCTACGCGCAATTCGTCACGTCGAAGAGCGTGTCCCTGAAGAAGAGCCACGTCGGTCTCACGTTCATTCGTGAAAGCGACATCTGGGACAAGAGCTTCACCGACCGCGCGCCTCAGCTCGGCGGTCTCGTCGAGTTCTATCGCTCACCGGCGCGCGTGCAATGGACGCCGACGGGCAACAACATCCCGGATTATCCGAAGATGGCGCAGCTCTGGTGGCAGAATATCGGCGATGCGTCCTCCGGCGCGAAAACGCCGCAACAGGCGATGGATGCCCTCGCAGCGGCGCAGGACGACGTGCTCGGCCGACTCGAGCGCGCCAATGTGCAGGGCGAATGCGGTCCGAAACTGAACCCCAAGACCTCGGCCGAGGATTGGTTCAAAAAGGCCGAAACCTCCGGCAACATCGCGCCCCAGCGCAAGCTCGCCAACGAGAAGCCGAAAGGCGAGACGATCGATTACGACACGCTGATCAAGAGCTGGCCGGCATCGCCGCCCAAGAAGAGCTGATCACGTCGGCGATAATCGGGAAGAGAGCGGGAAGAGAGGGGCGCGTGCCCCTCTTTTTCTTTTGGCGGTGAAAAGGCTCAACCGGCGAGCGCGTCGATCTCTTCGTCGGTCAGGCTTCCCGGTACGACGACGATCGGAACCGGAAAGGTCGACGCGATCTTGCCGGCGAGCGACGAGACGAGCGGGCCGGGCCCCTCCTTGTTCGTACCGGCCGCAAGCACGAGGAAGGAGATGTCTTCGTCCTCGTTGATGAGTGCGGTGATCGCTTCCGAACGGTCGCCGACGCGGATCACCCGTTCGGGGTCGACGCCCGCGGCCGTGCGCGCCTCCTTGGCGGCCTCCTCGAGGCGCTTTTCGGCCTCGCCCTGGGCTTCCTCGACCATGGCCTCGCCGACACCGATCCATTCGAAATTGTCCGGCGGATCGACCACCGCGAGCATGATCATGCTGGCGCCGGTCCGCGCCGCGCGGCGTGAGGCGAAATGGACCGCGCGCGAGCATTCCGGGGTCTCGTCGACCACGACCATGAATTTCGGCCGATGGCCGGATTCGTAGGATCGGCGCTTACCGCTCATCCAGCCTCCACCGCATCAGCCGCGATGCTGCCGCGCCCGCGAGCCGAGCGCAAGGGGTCGAGCGCAGGGGCCCGGACGCACGGCTTCAACGGGCACGCACGAACCCGACGATGTCTTTCACCGCGGCCATGTTCGGCTCGGCGATGGCCCGGGCACGCGCCGACCCGTCGGCGAGAATCGCTTCGATGTGGCCGGGATCGTCGACGAGACGGCGCATCTCTCCGGCGATCGGCGCGAGTTTCGCCACGGCGACGTCCACGAGGGCGGACTTGAAGCCCGAGAACTGCGAACCGGCGTGATCGCGCAGGACATCCTGCGGCGTCACATCCATCAGCGCCGCATAGATGGCGACGAGATTCTCCGCCTCGGGACGCGCCTTCAACCCCTCCACTTCGCTCGGAAGCGGCTCGGCGTCGGTCTTCGCCTTGCGGATCTTCTGGGCGATGCTGTCGGCATCGTCGGTGAGATTGATGCGCGAATAGTCGGACGGATCCGATTTCGACATCTTCTTCGAACCGTCACGCAACGACATGACCCGGGTCGCCGGGCCCTGGATCAGGGGCTCGGTCAGCGGGAAGAAGGCATCGCCGAAACCGTGCTCGGCAATCGAAGCCGCCCAGTCATTGTTGAATTTCTGCGCCACGTCGCGGGTCAATTCGAGGTGCTGCTTCTGGTCCTCGCCGACGGGAACATGGGTGGCCCTGTACACGAGGATGTCCGCCGCCATCAGGTCCGGATAGGCGTAGAGCCCGACGGACGCGTTCTCACGGTCCTTGCCGGCCTTTTCCTTGAACTGGGTCATGCGGTTGAGCCAGCCGATGCGGGCGACGCAGTTGATCACCCAGGCCAGTTCCGCGTGTTGGGGAACTTGAGACTGGTTGAAGACGATGTGACGCTTGGGATCGATACCGGCGGCGAGGAACGCGGCGGTCACCTCGCGGATCTGGCGGTTGAGGTCTTTGGGATCCTGCGGCACCGTGATCGCGTGCATGTCGACGACGCAATAGATGCAATCGTGCGTCTCCTGCATCGTCACGAATCGCTTGATGGCGCCGAGGTAGTTTCCGAGATGGAGATTTCCCGTCGGCTGAACGCCTGAGAACACGAGCTCCTTGAACTGCGCCATCGTCTTTTGAACTCCAAGTCTTGTTGCGCCGCGTTATGACAGGGCGGGAGAGCGATGCAAGTGCCTAGATTCAGGTGTCGCCAAGCACCGCGGGCCGCCGGCCCATTCAGGACGTACCCTTGAGCCGCTCGATGTCTGTCCGCGTCACGGCACCCAACAACCAGGCGGCCACGCCGTAGAGAGCCAATCCGCCGACACACAGGACCGCGAGCACCAGGAAATTCTCACCCGGCAAGGCGATCATCGCCAGAGACAGACCCGCTCCCAGGACAAGGCTGGCCAGCAGGATGCGCGGCATCCTGGCGCCGAACGAGGCATCGAGCCGCCAGAGCCCCGCCATCTTCAGAATTGCGGCAAGCGTCGCCGCATGGGCGAAACAGCCGGCGGCGATGCCCAGGGCGATACCGGGCACGCCCAGGACGGAGCCGAAAATCCATCCGGCCGCGAGCGTGGTCCCGAGTCCCAAGAGGGTCGCTATCAGCGTCCCGCGCAGCGCGCCGCGGGCGAAGAGCGTCTGGGACAGCACCTTGCCGATGGCGGCGAAGGGCAGCCCAATGCTCAAAGCGGCTAAAACCTGCGCCGTGCCGGCCGAATCGGCTGGTCCGAACGCACCCCGCTCGAAGAGGACGACGGCGATGGGAGAGGCGAGAAAGACGAGAGCGACGCTCGCCGGCAGGGCAAGCAGCAAAGCCATCTCCATCGCTCGGTTCTGCGCATCGACGATCGCCTCGCCCACCCCAAGGCGATGGCGAGAAGCGAGTTCCGGCAGCAGGATCGCGGAGCCGAGCGCGCCCATGAGCCCCAGGGGCAGCTGCATCACCCGCTCGGAATAATAGAGCCAGGACACGCCGGAGGGCCAGAACGACGCCAGTTGCGCGCCGGCGAGGACGAAGATCTGCACCGCGCCGCTGGCGATCAGCGCCGGAAATACGGCGAGGAGGATGCCTTTCAACGCCGGGGTCAATCGCGGCCGGCGGAACGCGACGACGCGAACCCGCCCTCGGGCGAGGGCGATCGCGACGATTGCCAATTGGACGAGACCCGCGAGACTTGCGGCGGCGGCGAGCCACGTCGCCTGTCGCGCCAATGGCGTCGCCTCGAAAAACGGCAGCGCGAGAAGCATGGAGATCAAGGCCGCGTTGACGATCAGGGGCGCCATGGTCGCCGCTGTGAAGCGCCGGTGCCAATTGAGGATGGCGGCGCCGATGGAGGCCAGCGTCACGCCGACGACTGAGGGAAAGCCGAGACGGGTGTAGAGCGCGACAAGGCCGAGCGTGTCCTCGTTGAGCAAGCCCGGTGCGAGCGCGAAGGCGAGGACGCCCGCCGCCAGCTCCACGAGGCCCGTGACGGCGAGAATCGCGACAGCGAACACACTCATGACATCGCCCGCAAAGGGCGCCGCCTCGTCGGGGTCCATGCGCCCGAGCGCGGGAATGAGCGCCGGATTGAGCCCGCCCTCGCCGACCACCCGTCGCACCAGGTTCGGCAACCGGAAGGCCGCGAGAAATGCGTCGGCGACCGGCCCGGCGCCAAGCGCCTGCGCGAACAGGATGTCCCGTACAAAACCGAGAATCCGCGAGGCCGCCGCACCGATGCCGACGAGAAGAGAGGAGCGCAGAAGCGACATCGCAAAGCCGCGTACGAGAAAGGACGTGGCAGCTTTAACGGGCCGGCGGAGCTTTGTCTAAGCGGGCGAGAATTGGCAGGCCGACTTGGCGGGCGTCTCGCACTATTCCCGCGCGGCGGCGATCGCAGCGCGTTTGTCGGCGAGGGTCATGCCGCCGACATAGGATTCCGTCCCGACCAGAAACGACGGCGTCGCCGCGAGCCCCAACGAATTGCCGATGCGCAGCGCTTCCTTCATGAACCGGATGGTCTGGTCCGAATTGGCTTTTTCGAGGAGCCTCGCGTTGTCCGCACCGAGCTTCTCGGCCGTGGCGAGGGCGCGCTTGCCGTTGACCGTGCCGGGAAGGCCGAACAAGGCGAGATGGAACGGCAGATAATTCTTCTCGCCCTGAGTCTGCAGGAAGCCGAGCGCGACTTTCGTGGCTTCGACCGAGGGAGCGCCGAGCACCGCGAAATTGACGAGAACGTACGAAAGATCCGGTTCGGCTTTCAGGAGCGCCGGCAGATCGCGGGCCGACTTTTTGCACCAGGGGCAATTGTAGTCGAAGTACTCCACCATGATCACATCGCCATGGGCGTGGCCGAGGCGCACGGCGATGGGGAGATCGAGCGATTCTTCCACGAGCTCGACGGGCACCTTTTGCGGCTCCGGAGCAGTCTGCGCGAAAGCGGGCGCGGCGACATTGGCGACGGCGCAGCCGGCGATGAAGGAACGGCGGGAGAGAATCATGGCATCCGATCGGTTGTCAGGAACCGCGTTGCTGCCAATGAACCGTGGCCATTTCAAGAGCGCGCCGCACGTTTCACGGTGCCACGTCCGCGTGAAACGGCATCGTGAAGCGCAACGCCGAAATGGCGCGTGATCAGTTCGGGCGTCCTGGTTTACGCGTCGTCGCCGGTGACGCCGGCGGCGTCCTGCGCCTTCAACACTTCCGGACGCGGCATCGAGATGATGTTGTAACCGGAATCGACGTAGTGGACCTCGCCCGTTACGCCGGCCGAAAGATGCGACAGAAGGTAGAGCGCCGATCCACCGATATCGTCGATGCTCACGGTGCGACGCAGCGGGGCATGCGCCTGCTGATAGGTGAACATCAGCCGCGCGTCGGAAATGCCTGCGCCCGCAAGCGTGCGGACGGGGCCGGCCGAGATCGCGTTGCAGCGAATGCCGTTCGGGCCGAGATCGGACGCGATGTAGCGCACGCTCGCCTCGAGTGCGGCCTTGGCGACACCCATCACGTTGTAGTTCGGCATCACACGCATGGAGCCGCCATAGGTCAACGTGAGCAGCGAGCCGCCGGGCCTCATGCGCTTCGCCGCACGCTGTGCGATCTCGGTGAAGGAGAAGCAGGAAATCACCATCGTGCGCGAGAAATTCTCGCGCGTGGTGACGTCGACGTAGGAGCCCTTGAGCTGCGACTTGTCGGAAAAGCCAATGGCGTGAACGACAAAATCGATGCCGTCCCAATGCTTGTCGAGCATCTCGAACGCGGCGTCGACGGAGGCGACGTCTTCCACATCGCAAGGCACGACGAGCTTGGAACCGAGCGAGGCCGCGAGCGGCGTCACGCGCTTGCCCAAGGCTTCGCCCTGATACGTGAAAGCGAGTTCCGCGCCGTGTTCCGCCAGGGTCTTGGCGATGCCCCAGGCGATGGAATGATCGTTCGCGACGCCCATGATGAGCCCGCGTTTGCCGTGCATGAGACCGTTCACTGACGTCCCCCCTCAATCGTCCTCGGCGTTTTAACGCACGCCGTGGGACATCATTCGATGCCCGGTCGCTCAGGGCGCCGGGCGCAATCGCTCACTCGATCATCAACCGTTGTAGCGGCTCATGACGAGCGTGGCGTTGGTGCCGCCGAAACCGAACGAGTTCGACAGGACCGTGTCCATCTTCGCATCGTCGATGCGCTTGCGGACGATCGGCATGTCGGCGAATTCGGGATCGATCTCGTCGATATGGGCGCTCTCGCAGATGAAACGGTTGTTCATCATCAGGAGCGAATAGATCGCCTCCTGCACGCCCGTGGCGCCGAGCGAGTGGCCGGTGAGCGACTTCGTCGCCGAGATCGGCGGGCATTTGTCGCCGGAACCGAAGAGCTGACGGATCGCTTCGATTTCTTTCTGGTCGCCGACCGGCGTCGAGGTTGCGTGCGGATTGATGTAGTCGATCGGCGCATCGACGCCTTCGAGCGCCATCTTCATGCAGCGCATGGCGCCCTCGCCCGAAGGCGCGACCATGTCGTAACCGTCGGACGTCAGGCCGTAGCCGACGATCTCGCCGTAAATCCGCGCGCCGCGTGCCTTGGCATGCTCCAGTTCCTCGAGAACGAGGACGCCCGCGCCGCCGGCGATGACAAAGCCGTCGCGGTTGACGTCGTAAGCGCGGGAGGCGACCGACGGGCGATCGTTGAACTTCGTCGACATGGCGCCCATGGCGTCGAACAAGACAGAAAGGGTCCAGTCGAGATCCTCGCAACCGCCGGCGAACATGACGTCCTGCTTGCCGTACTGGATCATTTCATAGGCGTTGCCGATGCAATGATTCGACGTCGCGCACGCGGACGAGATGGAATAGTTCACGCCCTTGATCTTGAACCAGGTGGCGAGTGTCGCCGAGGCGGTCGAGGACATCGCCTTCGGGACCGCGAAGGGACCGACGCGCTTCGGCCCTTTCGAGCGGGCGATGTCGGCCGAATCGACGATGGTGCGGGTCGAGGGACCACCGGACCCCATGATGATGCCGGTGCGCTCGTGGGAAATCTCGCTTTCCTCGAGACCGGCGTCGCGGATCGCCTGATCCATGGCGACGTGGTTCCACGCCGTGCCGGTGCCGTGGAAACGCATGGCGCGGCGATCGACGATCTCTTCCGGGTTCAAGGTCGGCGCACCGTGGACCTGACAACGGAAGCCGAGCTTCTCGTAATCCGGGGCCTGGACGATGCCCGACTTCGCTTCGCGCAACGAGGCCAGGACCTCCTGCGTGTTGTTGCCGATGGACGAGACAATGCCCATTCCGGTGACGACGACGCGCCTCATAACAAACCTCTTCGTAGAAATTCGATGCCGACCGAGTGCATGCAAGTCGCCGATATGGAACCATTCGGCGTCAAAATCATGCGCAACTTCGAGAATTTAGAGCGTGAGCAGCCCGGATTCCAATGCGCTGCTCACATTCTACACGTGGGATCGGCGTCCTTTGTTCTCAACCGTCGATCGCGATGAACTGGAATCCAACGGGTCCGGCAGCCACTTTAAGCGGAAACGAGGCCGAGCCCCGCCTCCGGGAGCCTAGCCTCCTGCCGGGGTCTCCGCCTGGAACAGGCCGACCCGCAGATCCTTCGCCTCGTAAATGCGCCGGCCGTCGGCCTCGAGCCAGCCGTCGGCGATGCCGAGCACCAGCTTGGACCGGAACACACGCTTGAAATCGACCCCGTAGACCACTTTCTTGACGGTCGGCAAAACCTGGTCGGAGAACTTCACCTCGCCGACACCAAGCGCCCGACCGCGACCGGGGGAGCCGGACCAGCCGAGGAAAAATCCGACCATCTGCCACAGGGCGTCGACGCCGAGACAGCCCGGCATGACCGGGTCGCCCTTGAAATGGCACGGAAAAAACCAAAGATCGGGCCGCACGTCCAGTTCCGCCCGAACATGGCCCTTGCCGTATTCGCCGCCGTCCTCGCCGATGGAGACGATGCGGTCGAACATCAACATGGGGGGGAGAGGCAACTGCGCATTGCCGGATCCGAACAGCTCTCCGCGCCCACAGGCGAGAAGGTCTTCGTATGTATAGCTCGACTTGCGGGCCATGCCGGATGCCGATCCTTTCAATCGTGGACGTCGAAAAGCGGGACGTCGATAAGGCGAACCCGCGGATCGGAACCCGCGGGGCGTTTGGGATGCGCCCTCGTAACACAGGCGCGTCGTCCCTCAAAGTGGTGCATCCGAAGCCGAATTTCAGCCAAGATGCAAGCTCCTCGCGGGACTTTGCCTTGCGGCACCCCTCTCGCCTTCCTATGATTATGGTGATAAATCGCGCGCTTCATGCTTTAGTTCAGAGATGACAGACCCACTCTCCTCCTTCATCGACCCCAAGGCGATCCCTCTTTATCGCCGTGGCTGCCCCCTTTCGGAGCTGCGCGACAAGCTGCGCCGCGTCGGCCTCAGGCCGACCCGTCAGCGCGTGTCGCTCGGCTGGCTCCTGTTCGGCAAGGGCGATCGGCACATCACCGCCGAGATGCTGTTCGACGAGGCGTCCCGGGCACGGGTCCCGGTGTCGCTCGCGACCGTCTACAATACCTTGCACCAGTTCACGGAAGTGGGTCTGCTGCGCCAGCTCGCCGTTGACGGCACCAAGGCCTATTTCGACACCAATCCCACCGAGCACCACCATTTCTTCCTCGAAGATATCGGCGAATTGGTCGACATGCCGTCCGCCGGCATGACCGTCGTCGATCTTCCGGCCGCGCCGGAAGGCATGGAAGTCGCTGGGGTCGAAGTGATCGTCAGATTGCGCAGGAAGGCAAGCTGACCGAAACCCCGATAGGGGCTGTTTAGCGCGACACTACCCTTAATTGCGATTCGTGCGACGGTTTGACTCGCCCGTTAACACTTTACTAACCATATGATTCTTATAAGGATTTTCCTCGGGGAGGAAAATCATGGATGCCACCTATCACCTGAACGGCGGATTTAAGCCAACAGCGAAACGGTTTGCTGATCTCGACGGCCCTGACTACTTCCCGACCCCAAAATGGGCGACCTTTGCCTTAGCGGACAACGAGGCGTTCGAGGGCGATATCTGGGAGTGCGCATGTGGTGATGGTGCGATGTCCGAGGTTCTGGAGAAGAACGGCAACAGGGTCATCAGCTCCGACCTTTTTTACCGAGGCTATGGTGAAGGTGGCGTTGATTTTCTGGATACAACGCGCTCCTGCGACAACATCGTGACCAACCCGCCGTACAACGCGGCCGAAGGCTTCGTTGCGACTGGAGTGAGACAGGCAAAGCGTAAGTTTGCGTTACTGCTTCGCCTTGCTTTCCTCGAAGGAGCCAACCGAGCAAATACGATCTTCGCGACACACCCCCCGGCCCGCGTCTGGGTATTTAGCGAGCGAATTACCTTCTATCCTGCCGGCGCCATCCAGAAGGGGTCTGGTACAACCGCCTATGCATGGTTTGTTTGGGACAAAGACGCGTCTGGGACCGAACTCAAATGGTTCAAGCCGGGATACAAGGGGCGTACATTCTAGACTTGGCCTAGATTTTTGAGATGAAGCAGTCCTGCGTCGGTAAGCCTGTATGTTCCCCTTACAGGACGGTCTACAAAACCTTCACCGATGACATTTCCGGCTGAACTCTCGTGTGATTTCAAGTTCCGTACACGCTGCTCCCACATTTCTTCGTTTTTTCGAACCATGGAGGGTTGGTGATCTTCCGAGGTCAACGTGACGAAATCTGGGACCCGCAAAATCAACGTTCTCATTGTAGCTTGGTTGTTTGGGCGTGATGCCAGCACACGCATCACGCCGATACCCAAATCTGTCTCTGACGTCTTCGCCATGCAATTATCCTCGGTTAGATCCAACTATACGCTAGGATTTGTTGCATAGCCTGCCTTATGCACGCGCAAAGTGCAACGGTAGGCACCCTATCTCGACGCTCGCCTCAGCGAATCAGTCCTAGCCCGTACACCGCGAAGGCGATCAGGAAGATCGCCACGAAGATGTTGAGGAACCGGGGCGCGACGATCGACGCGATGCCGAGAATCAGGGCGAGGAGCGGGAGAAGGTTCTTCAGGCTGAGCGACAAGGTCATGCAGGCGGTCTTTCTCGAAGGTTCATCGGCGCGGCGCGCCATCCCGATGGGATATCATTCCACCTTCTCGTTCGGATAGACGCCCCAGACCTTGTCCTGGCGGATATACCCATCCACGTCGCGCGATTTCTCCAGCACGATCACGATCCGGCACCACGCGCCGCCGCATTCCTTGATGCTGGCGATCACGCTCGGCTGGAGCTGCGCGACGACGTTGCCCTTGTCGTCCGGCCGGTCGAGAAGGGGAATCGGCGTCGTGTTCTTGGCCCAGGGCATGATCAGGCCGGTCCGGCGACCGGAGAGAAGCGAATGGAGCACCCAGCCTTCGGTGCCTTCCGAATCGCGGATGCGACGCCAGGTTTCGTATTCGGCGATGATTTCGACGGGCAGTCCGGCGCGCTGGAACACCCATGCCGTACGGTGGTCCTTGGACGGGCCCTCGCGCAGATTGACCCGGTCCGTCTTGAGACTGACGTAGCGCGGAACCGGAAGGCCCGTGCCTTTGCGCCCGCCCGGAGCTTCCTGCGCCAGGGCAGGACCGATGTTCAGGGACAGCAGGATGACGAGAAACAGGAACTTGCGCATGATCTCAATCGGACAGGTGCTTTTCACGCTCGTCGACTCGGCCCCGCATCGGGTTTGTCTCCGCTCGCGCCTCTGGTAGACAAGCTGGACGATGCGCGCCACGCGGCGGCTCGTCGCCTTAGTCGCCGAATTGTGGTTAAGGGCGCGTGAAGAAGCGTAAAATTCCTGTTCGGATATCGACCTCGGGGGCGTTGGATGAAGAAAAGACCTGTCGTCGTCGTGACCCGCCGGCTGCCGGACGCGATCGAGACCCGGTTGCGCGAATTGTTCGACACGAGGCTCAACCTCGAGGACAAGCCCCTGTCGCGGGAAGCGCTGATCGAGGCGGTAAAGACCGCTGACGTGCTCGTCCCCACAGTCACCGACGAAATCGACGCTGCGATCATCGCGGAGGCTGGTCCCTCCCTCAAGCTCATCGCCAATTTCGGCAACGGCATCGATCACGTGGACGTGGTCGCGGCGCATGCCAAGGGCATCACCGTCACCAATACGCCGGGCGTCCTTACCGAGGACACGGCGGACATGACCATGGCGCTCATCATGGCGGTCGCGCGGCGCATCCCGGAAGGCGCGCAGGTGATCGAATCGGGCGATTGGCCCGGCTGGTCGCCGACCTGGATGCTCGGGCGGCGCATCACCGGCAAACGCCTCGGCATCGTCGGCATGGGTCGCATCGGGCAGGCGCTGGCACGGCGCGCCAAGGCCTTCGGTCTCTCGATCCACTACCACAACCGACGTCACGTACCGCCGAAGATCGAGGCCGAGCTCGAGGCCACCTACTGGGAATCCCTCGACCAGATGTTGGCCCGCATGGACATCGTGTCGGTGAATTGTCCGCACACGCCCGCGACCTTCCATCTGCTGTCGGCCCGGCGGCTCAAGCTCATGAAGCCGAGCGCGATCATCGTGAACACGGCACGCGGCGAAATCATCGACGAATCCGCCCTGACCCGCCTTCTCGAAACCGGCGCCATCGCCGGCGCGGGTCTCGATGTCTTCGAGGAAGAGCCGGCGGTTTCGCCGCGCCTCGTCAAACTCGCCCGGCAGAACAAGGTCGTTCTGCTTCCTCACATGGGATCGGCGACCTACGAGGGCCGCATCGACATGGGCGAAAAAGTCATCGTCAACATCAAGGCGTTCATCGACGGACACAAGCCGCCCGACCGCGTGCTGCCGAGCATGCTGTAGACGGGGGAGGCGGAGAACCGTCCCCCGGTTCAGCAACGCGCCTCAAGCACGTAAAATTCGTCCTACGAGAGAAGGCCTTCCTGGCGGGCGAGGTCGCGCAGGCTCGTTTGCGGGCGGGCGCCGAGATGGCTGATGATCTCCGCTGCCGCGAGGCCGCCGAGGCGGGCGCAATCGACGAGGTCGAGATTCTGGGTCAGGCCGGCGAGGAAGCCGGAGGCGAACAGGTCGCCCGCGCCGGTGGTGTCGACCACTTGGTCGACCGGGAAGGCCTTGATGGCGCGGGTCTCGCCGCGGCTGACGACGAGCGCGCCCTCGGCGGAGCGGGTCACGACGCCCAGGACCTTCTCTTCGCGCAAGGCGTTGAGGGCGCTGTCCGGATCGGACGTGCCGTAGAGGCTCTGCAATTCGTGGATGTTGGCGAACAGGATGTCGAGACTGCCGTCGCGCATCAGGCCCAAGAACTCGTCGCGGTAGCGATCGACGCAGAACGCGTCGGAGAGGGTCAGCGCGACCTTGTTGCCCGCTTGGTGGGCGATCTTCACGGCCTTCCGGAAAGCCTCCTTCGCCGCTGGCGGATCCCACAGATAGCCTTCGAGATAGACGATGCCGGCACTGCGAACAGTGTCGGGATTGACGTCGTCCGGTGTCAGGTTCTGACAGGCGCCGAGATAGGTGTTCATCGTGCGCTCGCCGTCCGGTGTCACCAGTATGAAGCTGCGCGCCGTGGCCGGGCCGTCGTTGGCGAGCGAAACGTCGTAATGGACGTCGATGGCCTTGAGGTCGTGGGCGAACAGGTTACCGGTCTCATCGTTCTTGACCTTGCCGATGAAGCCAGCCTTGACCCCGAGCGAGGCGACGCCCGCCGCAGTGTTGGCGCCCGAGCCGCCGGAGACGATCGTCGCCGGGCCCATGGCCGCGTAGAGGTGTTCGGCGCGGTCCTCGTCGATGAGCTGCATGGCCCCCTTGTGGACCTTTTGCGCGGCCAGGAAAGCCTCGTCCGTATGGGCGAGCACGTCGACGATGGCGTTGCCGAGGGTCAGGACATCGATGGAATGGGAGGACATGAACGATCCGAAAGCGAGAGAAAATGCTGGCGCGCTTTCGCATTGGCAGGCGAGCCGGTCAAGCGTCTCGACGGGTCGGCATGGGTTGCGACGGTGCGCCGGCGGGTTCGGATTCGCTCGCGGCTGCCCGCGAACCGTCCAGGATCGCCAGGATGCGATGGATATCCTCGTTGCTCAGGGTGCCGATTTCCCGCCCCAGGCGATTGGCGAGCAATGTCGCTTCCGGGCGGGTGCCACCGGTGTCGATCCTGATCTTGGGATCGGACAGATCCGCGAGCCGCGCCAGCGCATCGGCTTCGTCCCAGATGATGTTGAAATATTGCAGTATGCCCTGGATCAGGGCCCAGGTCGGCTTGCCCCGTTCGCCACGCTCGAGCGCCGAGAGATAGGCGCTGGACACGCCGAGATGCGCCGCCATGTCTTTCAGGAGGAGCCCGCGTTCGCGGCGCAGGTGCCGTACCCGTTCGCCGAAGGGTGTCATGCGCGTCTCAATCCGTGCCGCGCGCCCTGCGCAGCCGCACATAGAGTGCACCGGATCCGCCGTGGTGGGGAGAGGCCTCCTCGAACCCGATGACCAGCGCCCGCATCTCGGGCAGGCGCAGCCAGAGCGGCACCATGCGGCGCAAGATTCCACGCTCCTCGAACAGGCCGCTTTCCGAAGCTACGCCGCCCGAACCTGCGCCACCTTTACCGGTGATGACGAGGACGAGGCCGTCGCCGGACATCTGGGCGCGGCGCAAGAATCCGATCAGGCCGACATGGGCTTCCGCCTGCCGCATGCCGTGCAGATCGATCACCCGGTCCACGGCGCGGCTGCCGCGCCGAAGCGCTTTCAACGTTTTGCGTTCGAGGGGTGCGAGGGGTGGCGGCGACGGCTTCTGCACGGGGGCGACCAATCGCGCGAGTGGTTGGGCGGCTTTCGGCTGAGGCGGCGCCACGACCGCAGGCTGATCGTCCATCTCCTCCGGCACGGATTTTCCGGGCATCGGCCGGACCCCACGGGTGACGTGAACCCACAGGCGGCGTTCCTCGGGATCGAGCCCGCGGCGACGGCGCGTCATTGCCCGGCGCGAGGGTGGAGGACGACGAAACGGGTGGCATGACGCAGGAGTCCCGCCCGCGTCCCGGCCGCTTCGCCGCTCCCGAAGAAGAAATCGCCGCGGGCCGGGCCGAGGATCGCGGAGCCGGTATCCTGCGCGATCATGAGGCGAGCGAGCGGCTCGGCGCGATCGAGGGAGAACGGCAATTCACCCTCGAGCCAGAACGGCAGGCCGTAGGGCCAAAGGCTGCGATCGACCGCGAGACTGCGTCCGGAAACGAGCGGCACGCCCGCGCCGCCGATCGGCCCCTGATCGGGCGCCAGCTCGCTGGCCTCACGAAAAAAGATGTAGGATTGGTTCTGGCGCATCAGCGCCTTTGCCGGCTCGGGATGATCGCGCAGCCAGCCCATGAGCTTTTCCAGCGTCATCTCGTCGAGGCTCATTTCCCCCCGCTGCACGAGCAGACGTCCGATCGACGTGTAGGGCCGGCCGTTGCGTCCCGCATAGGCGACCCGCATCACGGAGCCGTCGGTGAGCTTGATCCGGGCGGAGCCCTGGACATGGAGAATGAACGCTTCCGCCGGTTCGCGCAGATAGACGATGGGCTTGGTCAAAGCGGCAAGCGCGCCCTCCTCGATGGCGGCGCGGTCGGGATAGGGCTCGAAACCGGTCGCGGTCCTGCGTGCGGCCTGGAGCCCCGCATCGATGCCGGGCAGCGTCTCACCTTGCGCGATCGTGACGAGATCGGCGGGTCGATCGAGAAGCGGCACCTTGAAGACTTCGGTCGGCTGCCGGGAACCTTGAAACTCCGGCTCGTAGTATCCGGTCAGAAAACCCTCACCGGATCGCGGCACGATTTCGAGGGGCCGAAAATTCGCTTCGAAGAAGCGGCGCGATGCTTCGCGATCGAGCACGTTCTGCGCAAGCGCCTTCCGGCAGATCGCCACGAGATCGTCTTGGGGCAATTGCGCCGGACGCAATTCCGGCGCCTTTTCGATCAAAACGCCACAGGTCTGTCGAAACGCCGCGAAAGCGGCGGCGTGGTCGTCCCGGTCCCAACCGGACAAGTCGTCGAAGGCGAGAGGTTTCAGGCGCGCCTTGTCGGCGAACGCCGCCGACACGGCGATTCCAGTCATGACGAAGCCCGCGATGATGCTGAAACAGACCGCTCTCCGGCCACGATTCATTGTCCCGATTCGGTCGCCACGAGCTGCCAATTGGGATCGCGGCTGCCGAGCTTGCGGGCGAACGTCCATACGTCCGTGACGTCGACCACCGCTTCGGGACTGCCGTCGATGACCGTTCCGTCGGCATCGCGCGTCGCGGTGATCAGCTTGGACAGGAAATGCAGCACGATCTGCGCGTTGCCACCCTGAATCTCGACCGTCTTGATCTCGGCCTTGTCGATGGACACGAATGTCGTCTCCACCTTCTCGCCCTTGCGCTCGCGTTCGGCGATGGCGCGGTCGAACCCGTCATAGACGTCCTTCGACAACAGATCCTTCAGCGCCTTGCGATCACCTTGGGCGAACGCGATCACGATCATTTCATAGGCGCTCTTGGCACCTTCGACGAAAATGCGCGCATCGAATCCGGGTTCGGCGCGAGCGATGTCGTCGAGCCCCTTGGCCACCGACGAGCCCGGTTCGGCAATGCCCTTCCAGCGGTCCGCCGCCGGGATGATCGGCGCCGGCTTGTCGCCGTTCGCGCCAGGCAGCCGCACGACATTGTCGCGGTCCGGGGCGGAGGCGGGTTGCTCGCGGCGGGCGAGGGGATCGAACGGCGGTTGCTCGCTGCCCGATTTCTGACCGAGCACGGATCGCAGGCGCCAGGCCACGAAGACCGCGAGAACAATGAAAATGAGGGTCGTGATGTCGAAGGAATCCTGCATCGTCGATCCGGTCTAGCCCTTGTCCGCCCCAGGTCCCCCGATCGTCTAGCCGATCAGGCGAAGATTGATCCATCGCATATGGGGCCCTTGGCTCGTAACATCCACCTCTCCCTTGGACAAGCGGAGGATCCGACAGGAAGGGTCCCGAACATTGGCAAAACCTTGTTCGCAGGCGGGAAGCGTGGTAGGCGCGGAGCCCTGGCCCATCGCCGATAGCGCTCTCTCAGAGTGTGATCAGCAAAGTGGCGGCTGGTTTCACGTCCGATCACGCTTTCGGCATCCGGAGTGCCGGATTCGTCCTGATCGCACTGACGAGCCGTTCTACTTCGTCGATCGTGCACTAGATCGTTCCGTCCGGGCTCAATCGATCCATCTCCCCGCGGAGTTACAAACATGGCCGACAATCCGGCGAATAACGGAGGAGCGCAGGATACCGTTCCCGCGCTGAACGCCCTCGCTCAATATTGCAAGGATTTCTCGTTCGAGAACCCCAATGCGCCGCGCTCGCTGCAGCCGCAGACCGAAGGTCCGCAGATCAGCCTGCAGGTCAATGTGAACGCCAAGCAGCTCGACGAGGCCGATTTCGAGGTCGAGCTGACCCTCGAAGGCAACGCCAAGGTCGCCGACAAGGACGTTCTGTTCGCGTTCGAGCTCACCTATTCGGGCGTGTTCCGCGTGCAGAACATTCCGCAGGACCAGCTCCACCCGGTGGTCATGATCGAATGCCCACGTCTGTTGTTCCCGTTCGCCCGCCAGATCGTGGCCGACGCGGTCCGCAACGGCGGTTTCCCACCGCTCTATATCGATCCGATCGATTTCGTCGCCCTGTATCGCCAGCGCGCCGCCGAATTGCAGGCCCAGCAGGGCTCCGCCGGCCAGACGCTTTCGTAAGCGATCCGTGTCGATCGAGGACGGCGAGCGTCTCGCCGCCTCGTGACTTTTTTGGCCGGGCTCGTCCCGGCCATTCTTTTCGGGCAGACCTTTCTTTTCCGGAAGACGCTTTTACGCAGCGACGCTCCGTCAGGCGTCCCGCTCTTCCTTGATATAATTCAGCCACAACGCGTCCGACCCGAGGGACTGGACGAAAACCTGGTGGGCTTCCCGCTCCGCATCGGTCAGCCGCGACACGAACGGACGTGGCTTGATCTCCCTGGCTGCGCTTCCGCCGGGAACGACGATCGAGCTGCGGGCGAAGCTCTGCACGGACAGATCGAGGCCGGTCTGCCGGCCACCGATGAGCTCGATATAAACTTCCGCCAGAATTTCCGCGTCGAGCAACGCGCCGTGTTTCGTGCGCCTCGAATTGTCGATGCCGTAACGCGAGCAGAGCGCGTCGAGATTGTTCGCCGCGCCCGGATGCTTGCGCCTCGCGAGGGCGAGCGTATCGACCACGTCGTTCAACACGATCGGCTGATGTCCGGTACGGGCAAATTCGGCGTTCAGAAAGTTCACGTCGAACGAAGCGTTGTGAATGACGAGCCGGCCATCCGCGATGAATTCGAGGAATTCCGGCACGATCGACGCGAATAGCGGCTTGTCGGACAAAAATTCGTTGCTCAATCCGTGCACGCCGAACGCACCATCAGACACCGCATATTCGGGGTTGATGTAGACGTGGTAGCTCTTGCCGGTCGGGATGTGGTTGAGGAGCTCGACGCAACCGATCTCGATCACCCGATCGCCCTTCAGGTGGTCGGTACCGGTGGTTTCCGTGTCGAGAACGATTTCGCGCAACATCGCCTGCTTCTTGCTCAACGAACGCTACGACGTAGGACGGTGGAGAACCCGTCCCGGCCGCGCGGCGAGGCAGGTCAGGATCGACCGTACCTGCGCCCTCGCCGAATCGAGCCCGCCATCGGTCTCGATTCGAAAATGCGCCCGCCTTCTTTTTTCCCCATCCGGCATCTGCTTCGCAAGGAGGGCGGCAAACTTTTCCTCCGTCATTCCGGGTCGCGCGAGCACGCGCTGCCGTTGGACGTCCGGTGAAGCGGTGACGACGAGAACCGCATCGCAGCGCGCCTCGCTGCCGGTTTCGAGAAGAAGCGGGATATCGAGAACGACGAGGGGCTCGCGGTCGGCATGAAGGCCGCGCAGAAACTGCTCCTCCTCGGCGCGCACCAGCGGGTGGACGATCGCTTCGAGAGCGCTGAGCGCCGCCGGATCGTTAAGAACGATCCGCCCCAACGCCGCCCGATCGACCGCGCCGTCGGCGATCGCCGACGGAAACGCCTTTTCGATCAGGGGTACCGCAGCGCCGCGATAGAGCCGGTGGACGACAGCATCCGCGTCGTGAACCGGAATGCCGGCGGCGCGAAACATCTCCGCCGTCGTGGATTTGCCCATTCCGACCGAGCCGGTGAGACCGAGCACGAAAGTCATTTTTGCCCTTCGAGGTCCGCCGTCACGATCGCTCTCAATTCGTCGGTGACCTGCGGCGTCACGCCAAACCAATGAGCGAATCCGGGAGCGGCCTGATGGAGCAGCATGCCCAACCCGTCGACGATCCGCAAATCTCGCGCACGGGCCTGCGCCAGCAGGGGCKTTTCAAGCGGGACATAGACGATGTCGGCGACAATGGCATTGCCGAGCGCATCGCTCAGGTCGAGATCGAGGTCCGGCTGGCCGACCATCCCGAGCGACGTGGTGTTGACGATCAGCCCTGCTTCGGGAACGACGCTAGCGACGTCGTGCCAATCGAGTGCCTGGAGGATCCGGCCACCTTCGGCACCGAGGTCCTCCACCAGCTCCTTGGCTTTCGCGAAGGTTCGGTTGGCGACGAGGATCCGACCGATCGGTCGATCGATCAGCCCGGCGACGATCGCGCGCGCGGCGCCTCCTCCACCGATCACCAACGCCGTTTCCACATCTTGCTCCCAGCCTTGTCCCAGGCTTTGATCAAGATGCGCGAGGAAACCGACAATGTCGGTATTGTCGCCCCACAGAACGCCGTTCTCGACCCATAACGTATTGACGGCCTTCAATCTTTCGGCCCGCGCTGTGCGCCTTTGGACGCCCGCATAAGCCGCCTCCTTGTGCGGGATGGTGACGTTTCCACCGGCAAAGCCCTGAGATGTGAAGGTCTTGAGGAACATGCTGAAATCTTCAGGGGCCACGTCGATGCGCTCGTAGGTCCCGTCGAGGCCATGACGGCTCAGCCAATGGCCATGAATGAGCGGCGAACGGGAATGCTTGATCGGATGGCCGACGACAAACGCTTTCGTCATGAAACGAACCTCAAAAGGCGAGACAGCCGAGCGTCCGCAGCGCGGCGAGAAGGGGAAGCAGAGGAAGGCCGAGAATCGTGGAGTGGTCGCCCTCGATTCTGTCGAACAGATGGATGCCGACGGCCTCGACCTGATAGATCCCGATGGAGGCGAGGGTGTCCGGCGCGACGAGGTCGAGATATCGCTCGATCCCGTCCGGACCGAGCTGCCGCATCGTCAGGTACGCCGTGGCATCGAAGGCGGCAACGAGCGTGCCGTTGCGCGCGAGCGCTCCCGCCGCATGGAGCGCGTGTGTCCGGCCGGCCAGACGTTCGAGCTGGCGGGCTGCCTCCTGGCGCGTTCCCGCCTTGTGGAAGGTCATGCCCTCACAATCGAGGACCTGGTCCCCACCGAGAACGAGCCGATCCGGCCGACGCTCGCTGACCGCGATGGCTTTCGCCAGGGCGAGCCGTTGCGCGAGGGCAAGAGGCGGCATCCCCTCATGCCGGGAGGCGTCTTCCACCCCTCGCTCGTCGACGCCCGATGCGGTCGTCTCGACGGGAATTCCCGCGTGTTCGAGGAGCATGCGCCGCGTCTGGCTCGTGGAGGCGAGCAGCAGCGGTTGCGTTTCGATCCAGGGCGACGACGTCTTCATTCGGCAATGAATTTGAGGCGATGATCGCGATAATAGTCGAGGATCGCCGCGGCGGTTTCCTCGATCGAGCGTCGGGTGACGTCGATCACCGGCCAGTTGTTGCGCGCAAACAGGCGGCGCGACGCGGCGATTTCTTCGGCCACTGCGTCCCGATCCACATAGGCGGTGTCATCGTCGGCGTTGAGACTGAGCAGCCGGTTCTGGCGGATCTGGACGATTCGATCCGGCGTCGCGACAAGACCGACGATCAGGGCCTTTTTTGCCGTCTGAAGCACGGCGGGCGGCGGAACGCCGGGAACCAGCGGAATGTTGGCCGCCTTGACGCCACGATTGGCGAGGTAGATCGCGGTCGGCGTCTTCGACGTCCGACTGACGCCGACGAGGACCACATCGGCCTCCTCCAGATCGTGCGGCAGATGGCCATCGTCGTGGAGAAGAGTGAAGTTCATCGCGTCGATGCGCTTGAAATACTCGGCGTTCAGCGTGTGCTGGGCACCCGGGCGAGCGGTCGAGGCCGTGCCGAGATAGGATTGCAGAAGAGAATGCACGGGCTCCAGCACCGACAGGGACGGCGACCCGGTTTCGCGGCACACCGCTTCGAGCCGCTCCGCGAGATCCGTTTCGACCAGGGTATAGAGGACAATCCCGGGTGCCGCCTCGATTTCCGATACCACGCGCTCGAGCTGGGTCGGCGAGCGGACGAGGGGATAGACGTGTTCGATGGCGGCAATGCCCTCGTATTGCGCCACGGCGGCGCGCGCGACGGTGATGAGGGTTTCGCCGGTCGAATCGGAGACGAGATGGAGGTGAAAGTAGCTTCGTCCCACACAAGCCTCTGGGTGCAAGGAGTCGATCAGTGTGGATAGATCGCTTCGCCGACCGGGTCCAGCGGAAGGGGCCTGTGGGTGGCGGTTCGATCCATCAACAAGACTGCCTCCTGTGCGTCCGCGGATTCGGCATCATGGGAGAATCAGGCACGGTTCCGAAAAACGATTCCGGCGGCGGGCCATCCGACCGGCGTTAATAATTTGTTAAGCTTTAAGAATTTGGAAACCATGATGGGTCGTCCCGCACTCTCTTAACGGAATGTTTACCGTCAGGGGCGGTGTGGACCCGTTGTGGACAGGCTTGCGG
>NZ_JBFUKD010000006.1:0-27291 GCF_056401005.1 Microvirga sp. P4_G7
TTCCAACGTTCTGCGCAGGCCTGGTGGCTGGCGCTCTTGCCGCGACGACTGCTTCGGCGGCCGACATCAAGATCGCGCTCATCGCCGGCAAGACAGGGCCGCTCGAGGCCTATGCCAAGCAGACAGAGACCGGGTTCATGATGGGCCTCGAATATCTGACCAAGGGCACGATGAACTGGCAGGGCCGCAAGGTCTCCGTGATCGTCAAGGACGATCAACTCAAGGCCGACCTCGCCAAGACCCTGCTCGAGCAGGCCTATAACGACGACCAGGTCGACCTCGCGGTCGGCACCACGTCGTCAGCCGCCGCGCTCGCCATGCTTCCCGTCGCGGAGGAGAGCGGGAAGGTGCTGATCGTCGAGCCCGCGGTGGCCGATGCGATCACGGGCGAGAAGTGGAACAAGTTCATCTTCCGCACCGGCCGCAACTCGACCCAGGACGCCTACGCCGCGGCCGCCGCCGTTCCGGAATCGGGCGAAGTGACCGTCGCGACCCTCGCGCAGGATTACGCGTTCGGACGGGACGGCGTGTCGGCCCTGAAAAGCGCCCTCGCCGCCATCCGGCCGAACGCGAAGGTCGTGTTCGAAGAATACGCCCCGCAGAACACCACGGACTTCACGGCTTCGGCACAACGCTTGTTCGATGCGCTGAAGGACAAGCCCGGCCGCAAGATCATCGAGATCATCTGGGCGGGGCCGCATCCGCTGCCGAAGATCGCGGATCTGAAGCCTGAGCGTTATGGCATCGAGATCGCACCCGGCGGCAACATTCTGCCCGTCATGAAGCTCTACAAGAACTATCCCGGCATGGAAGGCGCCGTTTATTACTATGCGGACTTCCCGAAGAACCCGATGAACGACTGGTTCGTCGCCGAACACAAGAAGCGCTACGGCACACCGCCGGACTTCTTTACCGCCGGCGGCTTTTCGGCCGCGTCGGCAGCCCTGACCGCCATCGAGAAGGCGGGTGGGACCGATACGGAAAAGCTGATCGCGGCGATGGAAGGCATGACCTTCGAAACGCCGAAGGGCCCAATGACCTTCCGCAAGGATGATCATCAGGCGCTGCAAGTCATGTATCATTTCAAGGTGAAGGCGAACGGCAAGGACGAGAACGATCTTCTCGATCTCGTCGCGACGATTCCGGCGGACAAGCTGCCGATCCCCGTCCGCAACAAGCGGTGACCGTCGCCGCCTGAACCAAGGGAAGCTGATGGCTTCAGTGTCTGTTCCCAAGCCCGCGCTCGAAACGCGTGGGCTGACGATTCGATTCGGCGGCCATGTGGCCGTCGATGCGGTGAGTTGCGCGTTCTCGCCGGGGACGCTCACGGCGATCGTGGGGCCCAACGGCGCCGGCAAGACGACCTATTTCAACTTGATCTCGGGTCAGCTCAGGGCATCCGCCGGCTCGGTTCTGGTCGACGGAGAGGACGTCACGCGGTTACCGGCGTCCGCCCGCACCCATCGCGGTTTGGGGCGCGCCTTTCAGCTCACCAACCTGTTTCCGCAATTGAGCGCTCTCGAGAACGTGCGCCTCGCCGTGCAAAGCCGCGCTCATGCCGGCTGGTCCCTGTTTCGCACATGGGAAACGCGGCGCGATCTCATCGAGAAAGCGGAAGCAGTGCTCGAAACAGTGCATCTCGCCGACAAACGCCACGAGGCGCCCAAGACCCTGTCCCATGGCGATCAGCGTAAGCTCGAGGTGGCGCTTCTCATGGCGCTCGATCCCAAGATCTACATGTTCGACGAGCCGACGGCGGGCATGAGCGTGGATGAAGTGCCGACGGTGCTCGAATTGATTCAGGAGATCAAGAATCGCGGCGACCGCACCATCCTGCTCGTCGAGCACAAGATGGACGTGGTGCGCTCGCTCGCCGACCGCATCGTCGTTCTGCACAACGGCGCCCTCGTCGCAGACGGCGATCCGGCGGCTGTGATCGCATCGCCGATCGTTCAAGAAGCCTATCTCGGCGTGGAGGTGGCGCATGGCTGACGCGACGCTCACGCTCGACGATGTGCACACGCATATCGGCCCCTATCATATCCTCCACGGCGTTTCTTTCACCGTGCCGAGAGGGGAACTGACGATGCTGCTCGGCCGCAACGGCGCGGGCAAGTCGACGACGCTTCGCACCATCATGGGTTTGTGGCACGCCTCGCGTGGAGAAGTGCGGTTCGAGGGACAAGAGATCACCCATCGCGCGACACCGGACATCGCGCGCAACGGCATCGCCTATGTGCCGGAATCGATGGGAATCTTCGCCGGCCTCACCGTGCGGGAAAACCTGTTGCTCGCCGCCCGCAACGGCGACATCGACAAGGAACGTCTCGATTGGATCCTCGGTCTGTTTCCCGCGCTCAAGCGGTTCTGGACTCTGCCGGCGGGCCATCTCTCCGGTGGACAGAAGCAGATGCTGGCGATCAGCCGCGCCATCGCCGAGCCGCGCAAGCTGCTCTTGATCGACGAACCCACCAAGGGCCTCGCGCCGGTCATGGTGCGTAGCATGATCGAAGCCTTCAAAGCGTTGAAAGCGGCGGGCGAAACGATCCTTCTCGTCGAGCAGAACTTTTACGCCGCGTCCGTGCTCGGCGACAATGTCGTCGTCATCGACGACGGCAAGGTCGTTCATACCGGCGCGATGAGCGCGCTCGTCGCGGATCAGACCCTCCAGAACACCCTGCTCGGTCTCAGCATGGATGCGCATCAATGACGTCCTCGGTCGCCGGAAGAACCCTGCCCGATTTGCCACGCACGCCGCGGGACTGGGTGCCGCTCGCTCTGGTGCCGGCGCTCGTCATCCTCGCGATACCCCTGTTCGGCGATCTGTCGTCGTGGGTCACGCTCACGGTGGCCGGCCTCGCCATGGGCATGATGATCTTCCTGATGGCGTCGGGGCTGACCTTGGTGTTCGGCCTGATGGACGTGATCAACTTTGGCCACGGCGTCTTCATCTCGCTCGGGGCCTACGCCACGCTCATCGTTCTCGGACCGCTTGCCGGTTGGGCGCAGGCGGATTCGGTGGCTCTCAATCTCGGTCTGCTCGGCCTTTGTATCGTGGTCGCGATGGTCACGACGGGCGTCATCGGCGCCTTGTTCGAGCGGGTCATCGTCCGCCCAGTCTATGGCAGTCATCTCAAACAGATTCTGGTGACGGTGGGTGGCCTCATCGTCGCCGAGCAGGCGATCCACGCGATCTGGGGCGCGTCGCCGATCACCATCGCGCTGCCCGCGACATTGCGCGGCGCGTTCGTGTTCGGCGATATCGCCGTCGAACGTTATCGCCTCGTGGCGATCGTCCTCGGCTTGGCGGTCTTCGGGGTGATGCAGCTCGTTCTCAACCGCACACGCATCGGACTTCTGATCCGCGCCGGCGTGGAGAATCCCGAGATGGTGGAATCCCTCGGCTATCACATCCGCCGTCTTTTCGTCGGCGTTTTCGTGGCGGGATCGGCACTTGCCGGGCTCGGCGGCGTGATGTGGGCTTTCTACCGCCAGACGCTGACCGCGGGTATGGGGATGGAGGTGATGGTGCTCGTGTTCATCGTCATCATCGTCGGCGGCCTCGGGTCCATCGGCGGATGCTTCATCGGTTCGCTCCTGGTGGCGCTCGTCGCCAACTATGTCGGCTTCCTGGCGCCGAAACTGGCGCTCGTCTCCAACATCCTCGTCATGGCGCTGGTTCTCGTCTGGCGGCCGCAAGGCCTCTTTCCGGTGGTGCGGCAATGAGCGATATCGCGATCTCCTCTTCCGCGGCGTCTGCCACGTCGGCCCAAGGCGGCTTGTTGCGCGCGCTCCTGTCGGCCGACCCGCCGCGCTCGCGCGCGCTCTCGTTGATACTCCTCGTCGTTCTCGTAGCGTTGATCGTGACGCCGTTCGCGCTGCCGGGAAGCCAACCGATCGGCACCGCAGCCAAGATCTGCATCTTCATTCTGCTGGCCGCGAGCTACGATCTCCTGCTCGGCTATACGGGCATCGTCTCCTTCGCGCATACGATGTTCTTCGGCATCGGCGGCTATGGCATCGCCATCGCTTTGAATCGCCTCGGCGCCACATGGAGTTCGGTTTTCATCGGGCTTGCGGCAGCACTCGCGCTGTCCGCGTTGCTGGCCTTCGTGATCGGTCTGGTGTCGCTGCGGGTTCGCGCGATTTTCTTCTCGATGATCACGCTCGCGGTCGCATCCGCCATGCTCGTTCTCGCATCGCAATTGTCGTGGCTCACCGGTGGTGAAGACGGCCTGTCCTTCCAATTGCCGCCGGAGCTGCGGCCGGCCTATCGCCTCACCACCCTGTTCGGGACGGTGATCAACGGGCGCCTGCTCGCCTATTATCTCGTTCTTGCCGTAGCACTCTGCATGTTCTTGCTGTTGCTGCGCATCGTGAATTCGCCCTTCGGCCGCGTGTTGCAGGCCATCCGCGAGAATGAGTTTCGCGCCGAAGCGCTGGGCTATCGCGTCGTGGCGTACCGCATTGCGGCGTCCGTCATCGCGGCTCTTGCCGCGACGGTGGCCGGCGCATTGCTGGCCCTTTGGTTGAGGTACAACGGGCCGGATACGACGCTCTCGTTCGCGATCATGATCGACGTGCTGCTGATGGTCGTCATCGGCGGGATGGGGACGATGTATGGCGCGGCGATCGGCGCCACACTCTTCATTCTCGCGCAGAGCTATTTGCAGGTGTTGATGGCGTCGTTGAGCGGATCGCTGACGCAATTTCCCCTTCTCGCCAGCCTCACCCACCCGGACCGCTGGTTGCTCTGGCTGGGTATTCTATTCATCGCCAGCGTCTATGCGTTCCCAGGCGGCATCGTCGGCCGCCTGAGACGATCCTAACCGCCTTCAAGGACGGCTGATCACGCGCGCAGCATCCACTCATGCGCCGGGTCGTTGTGGAATTTCCACACCCGCTTCGGGCCCGCCATCACATTGAGATAATAGAGCTCGTAGCCGTGCGGCGCGACGACAGGGTGATAACCCTTGGGCACGAGCACGACGTCGCCGTCGCTCGCTGCGAGCGTTTCGTCGAGGGAACGGTCGTCGGTATAGACCCGCTGCAAGGCATAGCCCTGCGGCGGGTTCAGGCGGTGATAATAGGTTTCCTCGAGCAGCGATTCGTTCGGCAGCGCGTCCCTGTCATGCTTGTGCGGCGGATAGCTCGACCAGTTGCCTGAGGGTGTGATCACCTCGACGACGAGCAGGCTCTCCGCGGGCTCGGTTTCGGGCAGGATGTTACGCACGTGCCGCGTATTGGTGCCCTTTCCGCGGGTCTCCTGGCCGACCTGATCGGGTCGGATCACGCGTGCCGGCAGCTTGCCTGTTCCTGGCGCTGTGCAGATCGCCACTTCGCAATCGGTTTCAGCCGTCAGCGTGAAATCCGAACGAGCCGGAACGTAGAACGACMATGGGTCCGGCTCGAAAGGTGAATTGCGTCCGCCGATGCTGCCGAAATCCTGTCCGMCCGCGCCAACGCGCGCTTTGCCCGAGAGCATGACGAGGCAGGCCTCCCGGTCTTGCGTCGCCTGCTTCACGCTCGCGCCGGCTTTGAGTCGATAGACTTCGAACCCGACATAGATCCACCCGGCGGAGGCGGGTGTGACGGCGTGAATGCGCCCGGTGGAATCGGGCCGGCTCGGTTTGACCAGGAGTTTCGACATGTTTGCAATCCTTACCGGAGGCCGGCTTCCTTGAGGAAGCGGGTGAGGTTGGCATAGCCCATCTTGGCATAGGTCAAGGGGTGAGCCTTTTTGGGATCCTGTTCGGCCTCGATCACCACCCAGCCGCTATAGCCCGGCAGTTCCTTGAAGACTGAGACGAAATCCACCATGCCGTCGCCCGGCACCGTATAGACGCCTTCGATGACCGAATCGAGGAAGCTCCAATTGCCGGCCTTCGACTTCTCCATCACGGCCTTGCGCACGTCCTTGGTGTGCACGTGGCTGATGCGATCCTTGTAGCGGCGCGCGAGCGCGGCGGGATTGGCGCCGCCCCAGGTCGCGTGGCCGGTATCGAGCAGGAGATGGGCGGCCGGCCCCGTCGCCTTCATGAACGCGTCGATGTCGCCTTCCGATTCGACGATCGTGCCCATGTGGTGGTGGTACACGAGGCGAACGCCCTCTTTCAGGGTCGCTTCGGCGACCTGCGTGATCCGACGGCCGAATTCAGCCCAGTCCGCGTCCTTCATCACCGGGCGCTGTGCCAGCGGCTTCGACCGGTCGCCGTGGATGGCGTTGGAGGTCTCGGCGAAGACGAGAACATTCGAACCCATCGCCTTGAGCAGATCGAGATGCGGGCGCAGATGCGTCATTTCCTCGGCGGCGTCGCGCTTGAGGAGTTCGGCCGAATACCAACCCGACACGCAGGCGAGATCGAAGGGTGCGAGCGCCTTCTTCAAGGCGTCCGGCTGGCGCGGAAACTTGTTCCCGAGTTCCATGCCCTCGAAACCGGCTTCCTTCGCTTCCGCGAGGCAGACTTCGAGCGGCGTTTCGCCGCCGAGTTCCTGCATGTCGTCATTCGACCAGCCGATTGGATTGGCCCCGATACGGATCGTCATCGTCGTCTCTCTCTTTCTTACGCGTCTTGGTCCGATCGTCCTTGGGCAAAATGATGTGCCGGACGATGTCTCATCAATCGCCGACGCGTTGCGACGCGAGGGCGCTTTCGTAATTCTTGCGGGCTTCGTTCACTTTCGGCCAGACGGAAACTTCCGGCACCGCCACATCCCACCAATGGCCACCTTCGTCGGTCGAGATCAGCGGGTCCGTATCGATGAGGATGACGGTGCTGCGGGTCGCCTTGCGCGCTTTCTCGAGCGCGTCCTCCAATTCCGCAATGCTCTTCACCTTCAGCGAATCGGCGCCGAGGCTCGCCGCATGGGCCGCGAAGTCGATGGCGGGTAGTGTCACATGGTTGGTATCCGCGAGCAGATTGTTGAAGCTCTCGCCGCCGGTCGCCCGCTGCAGCCGGTTGATGCAGCCATAGCCGCGGTTGTCGAGAAGAACGACGGTCAGCTTGTGCCCGAGCATGACGGAGGTCGCGAGTTCCGAGTTCATCATCAGGTAGGAGCCGTCTCCCACCATCACGATGACCTCGCGGCTCGGGTCGGCCATCTTCACGCCGAGCCCACCGGCGATCTCGTAGCCCATGCACGAATAGCCGTATTCCATGTGGTAGCCGAGCGCGGCGCTCGCCTTCCAATGCTTGTGCAATTCGCCCGGCAGGCCGCCGGCCGCGCACACCACCACATCGCCCGGAGAAGACGTGCGCTGAACCGCGCCGATGACCTGGGCATCGGAGGGAAGCTCCGCATTGGTCGGATCGGTGTAGCGCGCGGACGATTCGAACCAGCGCGTCTTCTCGTCCCGCGCCTTGGCGCTCCAGGCATCGGGAGCTTTCCAGGTCCCAAGCGCGCGGCCCAATTCCGTAAGACCGGCTTTCGCGTCAGCGACGAGCGGCTGCGCATCGTGCTTCGTCGCGTCGAAGGCCTGAACGTTGAGGCCGATGATCTTGCGGTTCGGGTTCTTGAACAGCGCCCAGGAACCGGTGGTAAAATCCTGCAGGCGCGTGCCCACTGCGATCACCACATCCGCCTCTTCCGCGAGCGCGTTCGCCGCCGCCGTCCCGGTCACGCCGATGGCGCCGAGATTGGCGGCATGATCGTGAGGAAGGCTCGACTTTCCGGCCTGCGTCTCGCCGACGAACACGCCGTGCTTGGTGGCGAAATCGGCGAGTACCGTCTCGGCGCCGGAGAACAGGACTCCGCCGCCCGCAACGACAAAGGGCTTCTTGGCGTTGCGGATCAGGTCGGCCGCCTTCGCCAATTCGTCCTCGTCCGGACGAATTCGGCGCGCCGTCCAGATCTTCTCGGCGAAGAAACTCTCCGGATAATCGTAGGCCTCCGCCTGCACGTCCTGACAAAGGGCCAGGGTCACCGGTCCGCAATCGGCGGGATCGGTCAGTACAGCCATGGCGCGGTGGAGCGCCGGAATGATCTGTTCGGGCCGGGTGATGCGGTCGAAATAGCGCGATACCGGCTTGAAGCAGTCATTGGCCGAGATCGTGCCGTCGGAGAAATTCTCGATCTGCTGCAGCACAGGATCGGGCAACCGATTGGCGAACACGTCGCCGGGCAGGAGCAGGACAGGCAGGCGATTCACATGCGCGACTGCGGCCGCCGTCACCATGTTCGTGGCGCCGGGGCCGATCGAAGTCGTGCAAGCCATCATGCGTCGGCGACGGGACGCCTTGGCGAACGCCACCGCCGCATGGGCCATGCCCTGCTCGTTGTGGGCGCGATATGTCGGCAGCGTGTCACGCACGCCATAGAGCGCCTCGCCGAGACCAGCCACGTTGCCATGACCGAAAATAGCCCAGACGCCGCCAAATAGCGGGAGCACGGCTCCATCGATCTCGGTCTTCTGAGCCGCCAGGAAACGGGCGAGCGCTTGAGCCATGGTGAGGCGGATCGTGCTCATACGGGTTCCAATCGCGTGGCGCCGCCGGCATGCGGCGGTCGCAGTTTCTTAAAGGAGGTCGGGAGGGAATCGGTCATCCACTGAGACAATCGCGGCCGATGACGATGCAGGATCAGGCCCGCGCCGATAATGCCGATGCCGATGAGCGACAAGGCGAACGGAAACAGAAGCGAATCCGCGAAAACCCTTTCGGCGAGGTAGCCCAGATAAGTCGAGATGCCGATTGCGCCGAACAGGGCGTAAGCCCGGCGCATCAGGAAGACGGAAAGAAGAACGAGGCCGACATTGATGAGGCAATAGACGGCCTTCCCAATCTCGCTGGAGCTTTCGGCGAAGGTGAGCCCGCCCCAGAACGCGAGCAGACCGCAGAGATGCAGCCAAAAGGCGAAATCCTGCTTGGGGTCACGCTTGAGATCGACGAACCAGGCGATCGCCATCATGACGATGCCGAAGATCATCGACACGATCCGCCGTGCCATCCAGGTCTGTGAGCCCGTCATGTCCTGGTGCGAGAGGATCCACGGCGTCAGGTCCATCGACATGAACCAGAGCGCCAGGGCCATCACGGCAACGATGAACGGAAAGGGATAGAGGCGGATCGCGACGATGCACGCGACGACGGTCGCGATCTCCATCGGCAGCCAGCCGCTCTTCACCCAGATGTAGAATCCGCTGTACGCTCCCGGCCGCACGTCGCCCCACCAGCCGAAGGCGTCCTGGATGCCGTAGACGGCGAGCGGCACCATCGCCACCGCGACCGCGATCATCAAGCCGCCGGGCGTGTGCAGCGAGCGGCGATGCCAAAGATAATGTCCGACGGTGGTGAACAGCGCGGCGTATGCGAGCGCCGTCACCGCGAGCGCCACGCCGCCCATCTGCTCGAAGGCGAGCGTCGAGAAAAGGCCCATGGCCGCCATGACGATGAGAGCGCCGGCATACCAAAGTAGGTGCACCAGGTCGAACCGGACGCGTTCGTAGAGGGGCCCGGGAACGCTGGCCGCACCAGGAACCGCTTGCCGACTTCGCAACACGGCGAGGAGGCCGTCGACCTGGTCGGGTCGAAGCGTGATGGCTCGGCCTGCTACTCGGATCTCGTTCTCGGTAAAGGACATGTTGGGCCCTGGCGTTTAAGCGGCTTTCGCCTGCCTGGTCACGCGTTGCCAGGCGTCGACGAGACGTTGGAAACGTCCGGCCATATCGGCAATCGCCGCTTCGTCGTCAATCTCGCCCTTCAGCCATCGCCGCGCCGCGTCGTTGAAGATCGTGCGTCCGACGGCGAAGCCCTTGACCTGGGGCTCCCGCGCGGCGGCGGCGAAGGCCGCTTCGAGCTCGTCTTCCGGCGCTTCGAGACCGAGAAGCACGATACCGCGGCACAGAGGATCGTTCTTCGTGATCACCTGCCCGATGGCATTCCAGGCGGCGGTGTCGCGTTGCGGTTCGAGCTTCCACCAATCCGGCTTGATGCCGAGATCATAGAGCCGTTGCAACACGGTCGGGATGGTGTCCGTCGTCAGGGGACCATTCTTTCCTGCGATGATCTCGACGAGAAGTTCGCGCCCCACGCGACGCGCGGCGTCTTGCAGCCGCAACAATTCCCGCTCCTGCTGCGCTTTCAATTCGGGCGCATCGTCCGGGTGATAGAAGCAGAGGCATTTGATCGTGTGGCCGACAGGCCATTCGATCAGTTGCGCACCCAGGCTGCCGCCATTCTCGAAATCAAGTGGGCGCGAACCGGGCAACTCGACCGGGCGGCCGATCCAGAACGGGTGGTCGGCGGCGCGAAACAGGGCTTCGCGGCCATAGGTGCCGTCGATCAACATGCCGAATCCGGGTCTCCCGTCGGCGACCCGCGCGGCGGCGTTGACGGCCAGCACCTTGAAATCGGGCACGCGCCCGACGTCTGCACCGACTTCCTTCGCCATCGCCTCCAGCTGCATGCGATGATCGATGGCGAGCGCCATCAGCGTCTCCGGGCCGGGGCGGCGCGTCGTCGCCCAGTGGATGTGGTTGATCTCCTCGTCGAACCGCAACGCTTTGTGGCGGCTGCCGTTCTTGAGGAAATGCTGCAGCTCGGTGAAGGTCGGGATTTCCGGCGAGCAAAGCAGACGCGACACGGCGAAGGCGCCGCTCGCGTTGGCATAGGCGCAGCAGGTTTCCAACGGCTCGTCCTTGAGCCACCCGCGCAGGAAGCCGGACAGGAACGCGTCGCCGGCGCCGAGCACGTTATAGACCTCGACCGGAAAGCCGGGGCCGCGCACGCCGTCATCGAGGGAATTTGGGATCGCGCCAGGAAATACCACGCATCCCATCGGGCCGCGCTTGCACACGATCGTCGCCTTCGAGATGGCGCGGATGGCGCGGATCGCGGTCAGCGTATCCTCCGAGCCGCCGGCGATGTGCAATTCCTCTTCCGTGCCGACGATCAGGTCGCAATCGGCCAGGATGGGCTTGAGATGTTCGGTGACGGCATCCGAGCGAACATAGCGGGATTCGCCAGCGCCGTGACCGAGAAGGCCCCAGAGGTTGGGCCGATAATCGACGTCGAGAACGACCTTGCGGCCGTTCGCCTTGGCGATCCGGATCGCCTTCTTCTGCGCCGCCGCGGTGGCTTCCCGGGAAAAATGCGTGCCGGTGACGACAATGGCTCCGGCCGAAGCGATGAAGGCCTCGTCGATATCCGCCTCGGTGAGCGCCATGTCGGCGCAGTTGTCGCGATAGAAGATGAGCGGAAACGATTCCTCGTCGCGGACGCCGAGAATGACGAGGGCGGTCAGGCGCGTGTCGTCGGTGACGATCCCCTTCGTCGCGACACCCTCACGCTCCATCTGCTCTCGGATGAAACGTCCCATGGCTTCGTCGCCGACGCGTGTCACGAGGCCGGATTTCAGACCGAGCCTCGCCGTGCCGATGGCGATGTTCGCCGGACATCCGCCGACCGCCTTGGAAAAGGATGCCATGTCCTCGAGCCGCCCGCCGACTTGCTGCCCGTACAGATCGACGGAGGCGCGGCCGATGGTGATCACGTCAAGGGACGGCTTCATGCTAGTCCTCCCACCGGCAGGCGCGTAGCCTCCGGTGCATGCGAGCCTGTTGAGCGGCTCTTGCGGCTATAGAATGTTTATTCTATTAGCAGCTTGCACTAGAACATCAATTCTAAATTTGCCGTGAGCCGGCAAAAGATTCGGGGGAGTTCATGATCAGGATCGCCGTTTTGGGCGCTGGCCGCATCGGCCGCATTCACGGGCGCAATGCCGCCAATCACAAGGATGCGCGCTTGGTCGCAGTGGCCGATCCGCATGCGCCGTCGGCGCAGGAGCTCGCCACCGCCACGGGCGCCGAAGTCGCGTCGCTCGACGCGATCGTCGAGCGCTCGGACGTGGACGCCATCCTGATCTGCACGCCGACGACGACCCACGCGGATCTGATCGAGCGCGGTGCGAAAGCGGGCAAGGCGGTGTTCTGCGAAAAGCCGGTCGATCTTTCGAGCGCCCGTATCGAGGCTTGCCTCGGCGTCGTCGAGAAGGCCGGCACCCCGCTGATGATCGGCTTCAACCGCCGTTTCGATCCGAACTTCGCGAGCCTGCGCACCCGCCTGGCATCGGGCGAAGTCGGCGAGGTCGAGCTCGTCACCATTCTATCGCGCGATCCCGGCCCACCGCCGGTGAGCTACATCGCCACCTCCGGCGGGTTGTTTCGCGACATGATGATCCATGATCTCGACATGGCGCGCTTCCTCCTGCTCGGCGACGAGCCGGTCGAGGTCCACGCTGTCGGCTCGTCCCTCGTCGATCCGGCCATCGGCCAGGCCGGCGACGTCGACACCGCCGCAGTGCTTCTGAAGACCGCAAAGGGACGGATCGTCCAGATCTCCAATTCGCGTCGCGCCACATACGGCTACGACCAGCGTGTCGAAGTCCACGGTTCGAAAGGCATGATCCGCGCCGGCAACATCCATCGCACGACGGTCGAAGTCGCCAATGCGGCGGGCGTCACCGCCGATCCGGTGCAGGATTTCTTCCTGGAGCGCTATGCGGATGCCTATCGCGACGAGCTCGACGCGTTCCTCAAAGCCGTCAAGGACGGCAAGGCATGTGAGCCGACCGGGCGCGACGGATTGAAGGCCCAGCGCCTCGCCGATGCGGCGACGGAATCGGCGCAGACAGGCAAGCCCGTGAAGGTCTGATCGTTCGACCCGTTTTCCCACAGCATGAGGTCATCACCGGGCTCGTTCCGGTGATTTCCATTTAAGGGGGCAAGTAAGGGGCAGGAAGTTACCGCTCGGCGCGCTTTTCCGCAGTGCCGACCGAGAGCGCCATGGCGAGCGCGAACGACGCAGACAGGGATCGGAAAGCGCCGAAATCCGCTTCGGCGATTTCAAGCCACACATCGGCTGTGGGCACGAGCGGACTGAACGCCGAATCGGTGATGGCGACGACAGGCACGTTACGGCGGGCGGCCAATGCCGCGAGATCCGCGGTGACGGGGGCGTAGGGTGTGAAACTGATGGCGAGAACGGCGTCCCTTTCCGTCGCCGTCGCGAGTTGCTCGGGGCCGAGTTGAGCGATGTGGTCGATCAGCATCGTCCGAATGCCGAGCTTTCCGAAGGCGTACGCACAATAGGCTGCGATAGGGAACACCCGCCTTGCGCCCAGCAGGTAGATCGTATCGGCCTTCGCGAGCGTCTCGATGGCACGGGACAATTCGTCGAGACGAACCGAGGAGCGCATGCGGTCGAGGGACAGGGCCGCCGCCTCCGCGAAGCCTTCCAACAGTGCCGCTGCCTGCCCGTGATCGCTGTCGACGTCGCGAAGCGAACGGAGGCGCTCCCGATAATCCGGAAAACGCTCCCGCAGGCGGTCGCGAAAAATCTGCTGAAGATGCGAGAACCCCTCGTAGCCGAGCGTCTTGGCGAACCGGATGAGAGTCGACGGCTGCACGCCCGCATGTTCCGCGATGCCGGCGACGGTGCCGAACGCGACTTCCTCGGGGTGCGCCAAGGCAAAGGCGGCAAGTTGCTTCAGACGCTTCGGCAGAACGTCGCGCCGGCTGACCAGGAGCGCGCGCAAGCCCTCGTAATCCGTAGGAGCCACATCCAATGCCGCGTCCGAGTGCCCCTCCATCGTTCCCCGTTCCTCCTGCCGCCCTACCTTAGGCTTAAGCCGAGTGATCTTGACATTGTTCGCCTATAAATGGAATAAAAATTCCAAAGAACATAACAAAAGATCTGTTCATTCCGTTTAGGAAGATCAGAACCGCAGAGGAAACGTCGCTACGCCACTGATTCGGCTTCGGTCGGATCGTCCTTTTGTTTCCTTCTGCCGACCTCATCGCGCGGCGCCGCCGCAGCGATTATCGCGCCGGACTTTCCGGCGCGGTGTTCGAACGAGTACCTTTTGGGAGGAAACCAATGAAATCGTTCGTTACGGGCCTGGCCGCCGCTGCGGTCCTCGCTCTTGCCGCCGCCACACCGGCAGCGGCCCAACAGCCCTCGCGCATCATCGTGGTCAGCCACGGCCAGGCCAACGATCCGTTCTGGTCGGTGGTGAAAAACGGCGTGACGGCCGCCGGCAAGGACATGAACGTCCAGGTCGACTACCGCGCGCCCGAGACGTTCGACGTGGTCGCCATGGCCCAGCTCATCGACGCCGCCGTGAACCAGAAGCCGGCGGGACTGATCGTCTCGATCCCCGACGCATCGGCCCTCGGCCCGGCGATTCAAAAAGCGGTGGCGGCGGGCATTCCCGTCATCTCGATGAATTCCGGCTCCGACGTATCGAAGAAGCTCGGCGCATTGCTCCATGTGGGCCAGGACGAAGTCGACGCAGGCCGGATCGCCGGCGCCAGACTGAAGGAGCTGGGCGGCAAGGTCGGCCTGTGCGTCAACCAGGAAGTCGGCAACGTCTCGCTCGACTTGCGCTGCAAGGGTTTCGCAGAAGGCTTTGCCGGCAAGGTCACCGTGCTTCCCGTGTCGAATGATCCGACGGATATTCGCGCCAAGGTCAAGGCGGCTCTCAGCGCGGATGCCTCCATCGATACGGTGCTCGCCCTGGGAGCGGGAACCGCCGGTGAGCCGTCCGTGGCCGCCGTCAAGGATGTCGGCAAGTCGGGCGTGCGCGTCGCATCGTTCGATCTCTCGGCGAACTTCCTCAAGTCCATCGCGGCCGGTGAAGCGACCTTCGCGATCGACCAGCAGCAATATCTTCAGGGATATCTGCCGGTCGTGTTCCTCGCGCTGAACGCCAAGTATGGGCTCGTCCCAGGCGGCAACGTGCCGTCGGGCCCGAACCTGATCACGAAGGAAAAGGCGGCTCAGGTGGTCGACCTGTCGGCCAAGGGCATCCGCTAACACCTCATTGCGAGCCCGCGCCTCCGGTCGCGGGCTCGTCTTTCTTTCGTGATTGCGTCGAAGGAGGTGCCCCATGGTCGACACCAGTCATCCGGCCGCCGGTCTCTCTCCGGCAGAAGCCAAAGCCGCTCAGGACGAGCGCTTGAAGAAGGTTTCGTTCGTCACCCAGATCATGCGCCGGCCCGAACTCGGTGCGGTCGCCGGCCTGATCCTCGTTACGATCTTCTTCCTCTCCACCGCCGATCCCTCCATGTTCACGCTCGCCGGCATGATGAACGTGCTGACGCCGGCGGCGCAGCTCGGCATTCTCGCCATCGCAGCAGCGCTCCTGATGATCGGGGGCGAATTCGATCTCTCCATCGGATCGATGATCGCATTCGCGGGCCTGATCTTCGGCTCGTTCCTGATCCTTACCGGATGGCCGCTGCTTCTCGCCATCGTGGCGACTTTCATCGTCGCGGCGATCCTCGGCGGACTGAACGGCCAGGTCGTCATCCGCACACGCTTGCCTTCGTTCATCGTGACGCTGGCGTTCCTTTTCATCCTGCGCGGCCTTTCGCTCGTCGGCCTGAAATGGGCGACCGGCGGCTCGACTCAGATGCGTGGCATCGGCGACCAAGCGGGCGAAGGGATCGTGCGCGAACTCTTCTCCGGTAGTGCCCTGGAAGGGTTGTTCGCCTGGCTCGCGGCGCATGACATCATCGCCAAATTCCCGAACGGCGTGCCGACCGTGACAGGGGTCCCGGTCTCGATCATCTGGTTCATTCTCTTCGCCATCGTCGCCACGTGGGTTTTGCTGCGGACGCGGTTCGGCAACTGGATCTTCGCAGTCGGCGGTGACGCCAACGCGGCGCGCAATTCCGGCGTTCCGGTCGAGCGGGTGAAGACCGCGCTCTTCATGTTCACCGCGTGCGCAGCCGCGCTCGTCGCGATCCTCACCGTGCTCGATGCGGGCTCGACGGATTCACGCCGCGGCTTCCAAAAGGAATTCGAGGCGATCATCGCCGCCGTGATCGGCGGATGCCTGCTCACCGGCGGATACGGCTCGGCCATCGGTGCATTCTTCGGCGCCATCATCTTCGGGATGGTGTCGATCGGCCTGACTTACACACGCTTCGATTCCGACTGGTTTCAGGTCTTTTTGGGCGCCATGCTTCTGCTCGCGGTTCTGTTCAATAACTTCATCCGCAAGAAGGTGACGGGAGAACGCTGATGGCAACGAACGGCTCTCTCATCGACGTGCGCAACGTCGTCAAGCATTTCGGTTCGGTGATCGCCTTGTCCGGCATTTCGATGACGGTCAATCGCGGCGAGGTGATGTGCCTTCTCGGCGACAACGGCGCTGGCAAATCCACCTTGATCAAGACCCTCGCCGGCGTGCACAAGCCGACTTCCGGTGAGTATTTCGTCGAAGGCGGCTCGGTCAATTTCACGAGCCCCCGCGATGCGCTCGATGCCGGGATCGCGACCGTCTATCAGGATCTCGCCATGATCCCGCTGATGTCGGTGACCCGCAATTTCTTCATGGGGCGTGAACCGCGAAAGGGCGTTTGGCCGTTCCGCTATGTGGATTTCGATCATTGCGCGGAGGTCACGCGGGACGAGATGCATAGGATCGGGATCGATGTGCGCGATCCCAACCAGGCCGTCGGCACGCTTTCCGGCGGCGAGCGGCAATGCGTCGCGATCGCTCGCGCCGTCTATTTCGGCGCGAAGGTGCTGATCCTCGACGAGCCGACATCGGCGCTCGGCGTGGCGCAGACATCGATGGTGTTGAAATACATCCATCAGGTGCGCCAGAAGGGTCTCGGCGTGATTTTCATTACGCACAACGTGCGGCACGCCTACGCGGTCGGCGACCGCTTCACCGTTCTCAATCGCGGCAAGACGCTCGGGACCTACGGCAAGTCGGAGATCCAGATCGACGAGTTGCAGAATCTCATGGCCGGCGGCAAGGAATTGCAGGCGCTATCCAGCGAACTCGGCGGCATGGTCTAGGAAAAAGACGGAATGATTTCTCTCGGCGTCGGCCTGATCGGCACAGGCTATATGGGCAAGTGCCATGCTTTGGCGTGGAACGCGGTCGCGTCGGTCTTCGGTGACGTCGCCAGGCCACGACTCGCGGTTCTGGCGGAATCGTCTGAGGCCTTGGCCGAGACGAAGGCTCGCGAGCTCGGTTTTCAGCGCGCTACCGGCGATTGGCGATCGCTCGTCGCCGATCCAGCAGTCGACGTGGTGTCGATTACGACTCCCAACGCCTTTCACCCCGACATGGCGATCGCGGCACTCGAGGCCGGCAAGCACGTCTGGTGCGAAAAGCCGATGGCGACGAAGCTCGCCGATGCGCAACGCATGCTGGACGCCGCCCGTAAATCCGGCAAAGTCGCTGTGCTCGGCTACAACTACATCCAGAATCCGGTCGTCGGACTCATCGGGCGTCTCGTCGAGCAGGGTCGGATCGGCACCGTCAATCACGTCCGCATCGAGATGGACGAGGATTTCATGGCCGATCCGGAAGAGCTTTTCTACTGGAAGAGCGAATCCACCTCCGGACATGGCGCGCTCGATGATTTCGGCGTGCACGCCTTGAGCCTGCTGTGGGTTCTTTTCGGCGGCGTTCGCCGGGTCTGCGGCCATATGGCGAAACCCTATCGGGACCGCCCGACCCGCGAGGGCGCGCGGCGCGCGGTCGAGACCTACGACATCGCGACGACGATGATCGAGCTCGAGAACGGCGTATCCGGGCTCATCAGCCTCAATCGATCCGCCTGGGGGCGCAAAGGCCGCATTTTCGTCCAGATCTTCGGTTCGCGCGGAACCATCGTGTTCGATCAGGAGCGCATGAACGAGGTGCAGCTCTATACGGCGGACGGCGCGAAGGACGAACAAGGCTTTCGCACCATTCTCACCGGCCCGCAGCACGCGCCTTATGACAAGTTTCTGCCGGCGCCGGGACACGGGCTCGGGTTCAACGAACTGAAAATCATCGAATGTCGCCAAGTGCTGGGACGCATCCAGGGCGAGAGCGCGAAGCTGATCGATTTCGAGGACGGCATTCGGATCGAGCGTACGGTCGACGCCATGGCGCGCAGCGCGCATGAAGGCCGCTGGATCGACGTGGGCGCTACGTAAGTTCGCCAAGAGCTGTCCAACTCCTCCCCGGCGATGACGCCGCGGAGGGTAACGGCACACGCGCGTCGCTCGTCCCGAGGAGCGGCGATGCCCCGTCTCAAAGGGGGCAAGAAAGCACGTCGTCGCGTATCACGCGCCGTGTGTGTTGATCAGGTCCACGAAGGCTTCGGCATAGCGTTCGAGCTTCGCCTGACCGACGCCGTGGATCTCTCCGAAGGCGCTCTGCGAGGTGGGTCGCTTCACGGCCATGTCGATGAGGCTGCGGTCGGAGAAGATCACGTAAGCCGGAACGCCTTCTTCCTTGGCGAGGCGCGTCCGCAACGATTTCAGGGACAGAAGCAGAGGGTCATCGCCGGGCACCACCGATTGCGCTTCGAGGGCGGAGCGCTTGCGGCGACGTTCCCGCGGCTGCATCAGAACGTCGGAGCGCAGTTCGATTCGCTCCTGCCCGCGCAGAACCGCGTCGCCCCGCTCGGTAATGGTCCAGCGACCATATTCCGACAATTCCAGCGCGACGAGCCCGGCGGCGTAGATCTGGCGGAGCAGTGAACGCCATTCCGTTTTCGAACGATCCTTGCCGACGCCGAACGTCTTCAGCTTGTCGTGTCCGAAGCGAAGCACGGCGTCGCTGCCTTCCCCCATCAGGATGGTGATGAGGTGTTCCGTGCCGAAGCGTTCGCCGGTGCGGGCGATGGCGGAGAGCAGTTTCTGTGCTTCGACCGTCCCGTCGAACGACATCACGCCGTCGATGCACAGATCGCAGTTTCCGCACGGTTCTGTCGTCTCGCCGAAATAGGCGAGCAATGTCTGCCGTCGGCAACGCGGTGCTTCGCACAAAGCGACGAGCGCGTTGAGGCGCTGACGTTCGATGCGCTTTTGATCGTCGGACGCTTCGCTGTCTTCGATCTGCGAGCGACGCAGGCGCATGTCGTCGAGACCATAGAGCGTCAGCGTATCGGCGGCCGCGCCGTCGCGCCCGGCGCGCCCGATTTCCTGGTAATAGGCCTCGATGGATTTGGGCAGCGCGGCATGGGCGACAAATCGCACGTCGGGCTTGTCGATGCCCATACCGAACGCGACCGTCGCCACCATGACGATTCCGTCTTCCTGCAGAAAGATATCCTGGTTCTTGGCCCGGTCGTCCTGTGCCATGCCCGCATGGTAGGGAAGCGCGCGATAGCCGGCTTGGCTGAGGCTGTCCGCGAGACGTTCGGTGGCGTTACGCGACGAGCAATAGATGATGCCACTCTCGTGCCGATGCTTGTCGAGAAAAGTGAAGAGCTGTCGTTTCGTCTGTTCCTTCGCCTGCATGGCGAGGCGCAGATTGGGCCGGTCGAAACCGTGAATGAACGTGCGCGGCGCACGTTCGAACAGGCGGTGGGCGATATCGTCCCGCGTCGCGACGTCGGCTGTTGCGGTCAATGCGATCGTCTGCACGTCGCCGAGCCGCCGGCGCACCTCGCCGAGAAGCGCATATTCGGGCCGAAAGTCATGGCCCCATTGGGACACGCAATGGGCTTCGTCGATCGCCAGAAGATTGACCCCGGACCGCGCGAGCCATTCCGTCGTGCTGGTGTTGGCGAGACGTTCGGGCGACGCATAGAGAAGCCGCATCGTCCGGTCGCGCACCGCATCGACCACGCGGCGGTTTTCCGTCGGATCGTTGGCGGAGTTCAGGCTGCCGGCCTCGATGCCGAAATGGCGCAACGCCGCAACCTGGTCGCGCATCAGCGCGATCAGCGGCGACACGACGAGGGTGAGACCCTGCCTCGCGAGCGTCGGCAATTGGAAGCAGAGCGACTTGCCAGCGCCGGTCGGCATCACGGCCAGCACATCCTCGCCGTCGAGAACGGCGCGAACGATATCCTCCTGGCCTTCCCGGAAAGAGGAGAAACCGAAGACGTCGTGCAGGATTTGGCGGGGATCGCTCACGGTTGCGGTTTGGCCGAACGCTTGGATTCGGTCAATCTCTCCCGGCTCTCGTCGAGATAGGACAAGACGCCTCGCGCCGCGGCGATCCCCGTGGCGAGGGTCGCCTGCAGGAGATATCCGCCCGTCGGCGCTTCCCAATCGAGCATCTCTCCGGCGGCGAACAGGCCGGGCACCCGTCGCAGCATGAGCCTATCGTCGATTTCGGCGAACGGGATGCCCCCGGCGGACGATATCGCCCGCGCGATGGGTTGTGCGCCGGTGAGTACGACGGGAAGCGCCTTGATTCGGCCTGCGAGCCCCCCGGGATCGGTCGGCATCGCTTCATCACCCTCGCGCAGAAGACCGATCGCGGCCGGCGCGAGGCCGGCGCTCTTTCTCAGAAATGTGGAGAGCGACTGCGCCTTTCGCGGCGCGGCGAGTTTGGTCGCCAGAGCGTCGAGGGTGAGATCGGGTTTCAGATCGAGCCGCAGAACCGCCCTGCCATCGCGATCGATGCGCTCCCGCAGCGCGGCCGAGAGGGCGTAGATCGCCCCGCCTTCGATGCCGGTACGGGTGATCATAGCCTCGCCCCGGACATGGGCCTCGTCCAGGCTGAGCGCCACCGACTTCAGCGGTTGGCCGGCGAAGCGCGACGCAAAAGTCTCCGACCAGGCGACCGAAAAGCCCATATTGGCCGGACGGAGCGGGGCGACGGCGATGCCACGCGCCGCCAGGATCTCCGTCCAGGCGCCGTCAGAACCGAGCCTGGGCCAGCTCGCTCCGCCGAGGGCGAGAAGGGTCGCATCGGGTTCTACCAGGTGCCGTTCGCCACTCACGTCGGCGAAAATCAGGCGTCCGTCGTCCTCCCATCCGAGCCAGCGATGGCGGAACGCGAAGCGCACCCCGCTGGCCTCGAGCCGGGTCAGCCATGCTCGCAGGAGGGGCGAAGCTTTGAACGCCTTGGGAAAAACGCGCCCGCTGCTGCCGATGAACGTGTCCTGGCCGAGGCCCTGACTCCAAGTCCGCAGATCCTGTGGCGTAAAGCTCTCGATAGAGGGACGCAGAGCGGCCGTTGCTTCGCCGTAGCGCTCGAGAAAGCGCTCAAAGTCCTCACTGTGCGTCAGGTTGAGTCCACCGCGGCCGGCCATCAGAAGCTTGCGGCCGGCCGAGGGCATCCGGTCGTAGACCGTGACACGGATACCGGCGGCACTCAGGATCTCCGCAGCCATCAATCCCGCGGGACCGGCGCCGATGACGGCGACGTCGAAAGGGTGCCGATCTAGCATGCGGTCAGCTGACGCGGGATCGATTTCTGGACGCTCGCGAGCCGACATGGCATGCAGAATTCTCCAAATTGGCGGGCACAGATCCCTGCATGACCGTCACGACCATCTTTTTCAAGGGGAGCGGCGCGGAACGCCGCCCGATCGTTCGAAGGTTCTATTGATGAAGCCATTGATGTTTGGCGCACTRATCGGCCTTTCCTTGGCCGGCTGCGCTTCCGATTCGGCCCTGACGCCGTCCCACAAGGTTGTCGGCAGTTCGACCTCGGACGCGGCCGCCGCCGCTGCTCAGATCTCCGCCTACCGCGTTTCGCGCGGTTTGCCGCCGGTGACCGTGGACACGCGCCTCAACTCTGCCGCCGAGCAGCAGGCTCGCGCCGTTGCCGCCGCCGGCAAGCTCAGCCACGGGAATTTTGGTTCCCGAATGGATAGCCTCGGCGTTCTCGGCTATTCGGCCGAAAACCTGTCCGCCGGGTCCTCCAGCGTCGATGGCGCGATCGGACGCTGGAAGGCGTCGCCGGGACACAACAGCAACCTCCTCATGCCGCAGGCCCGCAAGATCGGCCTGGCGCGCGCCGATTCCGAAGGTGGCTATGGCCGGTATTGGGCTCTCGTGCTCGGGCAATAAGCGCATCGGAGCAAACGTGGCAGTGGTGCGTTAGGACCTTGGTCCCTCCTTGGCGCGTCATCCATGACCCTTCCGCAAGTTTTCGCTTTCGCTACCGTCGCCGGCATGATGGTGCTCTTCGTGTGGGGACGGTTTCGCTACGATCTCGTCGCCGTTCTGGCGCTGCTGGCTGCGATCGTGATCGGCATCGTTCCTCCCGAAAAGGCATTCACCGGGTTTAGCGACGACATCGTCATCATCGTCGCAAGCGCACTCCTGGTCAGCGCCGCGGTGGCGAAGTCGGGGGTCCTCGAAGCGGCTTTGGCCCGCATCGCACCCTACCTTCGCACGACGCAGATGCAGGTGATCGTGCTGGTGTCCGTGGTGACGATCCTGTCGGCGTTCGTAAAGAACATCGGCGCGCTTGCGATGATGATGCCGGTCGCATTCCAGATCGCGCGACGCACGGGCACGGCGCCGTCGCGTCTCTTGATGCCGATGGCGTTCGGCTCGCTGCTCGGCGGTATCGTCACTCTGGTCGGGACATCGCCGAACATCATCGTCGCGCGGGTCCGGGCGGAGCTTTTGGGCGAACCCTTCCACATGTTCGACTTCACGCCGGTCGGCCTCGGCATCGCCATCGTCGGCGTGTTGTTTCTCGCCTTCGGCTACCGGTTGTTGCCGCAAGGCCGCAAAGGCGCGGCTTCGCTCGATGAAGCGCTCGACATCAAAGATTACGTCACCGAGGCGCGGGTGCCGTCCGAGTCCGAAATGGTCGGGAAGACGATCGCCGATCTGCATAAGCTGGGCGACAACGAAGCCAAGGTGACCGCCATCATCCGCGGCGAAACACGGCGTCCGACACCATTGCCCGACGCCACCATCCAGGACGGCGACGTGCTCATCCTCGAAGGCGAACCGACGGCGTTGGAGCGGCTCGTGGCGCGATCGGGGTTGAAGCTCAGCCGCGAACATCGTCGTCCGGAGACCGACGAAGCGAGCGACGAGATCGGTGTGATCGAGGCGGTGATCGGCTCGAATTCTCCGCTTGTCGGCATGTCGGCGGAGCGCTTCGGTCTCTACCAGCGATACAAGGTCAATCTCATCGCGGTCAGCCGAAGCGGTCAGCGCCTCAAGGACCGGCTCGGCACCATCGCGCTTCGGCCGGGCGACGTCATCGTTCTCCAAGGAAACCTCAAGCACTTGCCGGAAACGCTGAAGGATCTCGGCGCATTGCCGCTGGCCGTCCGCGACATCCGCCTGGGCAGTGCAAGACGCAGCCTTCTGCCGGTCGCGATTCTTGCCGTCGCCATGGGGCTCGTCGCTTTCGACATCGTGCCTGTCGCGATCGCGTTCTTTGGCGCGAGTGTTTTGCTGATTCTCTTCGGTGCTCTCAATCTGCGCGAGGTGTACGAGACCATCGAGTGGCCGATCATCGTCATGCTGGGCGCACTCATTCCCGTCAGCGAAGCGGTGCGTACGACGGGCGGGACGGATCTCATCGCGACCTGGCTTTCGTCCGTTGCCGACATGCTGCCGCCGACCGGTGCGCTCGTCCTGATCATGATCGCGGCGATGGCGGTGACGCCGTTTCTCAACAACGCGGCGACCGTTCTGGTGATGGCGCCGATCGCGGCGACTTTCGCCACAAAGCTCGGCTACAAGCCCGATGCGTTCTTGATGGTCGTCGCCATCGGTGCGGCTTGCGATTTTCTCACGCCGATCGGGCATCAATGCAACACGCTTGTCATGGGTCCGGGCGGGTACCGCTTCGGCGATTATTGGCGGCTCGGCCTGCCGCTCTCCATCATCGTGGTGATCGTCGGCATTCCACTGGTCATTCTGTTCTGGCCACTGCGCTGATGATGCAAGGAACGGATGCGTGGGCGCTTTGTTGACTGGTCATCAGCAAAGGAGTTCATCATGACGCGTGGCCCCGGCCCTTATGATCCGCAACCGCATCCGCCGAGCCCGAATCCGAATCCCGTCCTGCCGGGACACAACCCGACGGAAGTCCCCGTCCGGCAACCGACCGAGATCCCCGCGACCGATCCAGACCGTCCACCGGAAGGCCCGATGACGGATCCCGATCCCGGTCAGCCCAATCCGGGTCCCGTTGCCTGACCGATTCTCAGGTCACGGCTCGTTCAGGACTCGTTGCCGGAACCTCGGCAAGTGATCGAAACACAAGGCGCCCTGCCGCTTCGGCGAGGCGCACCATTTCATCGGCGCCCTTGGACGGTCCGCCGATGCGCAGGCACGCGTCGCAACGGCGCACAAGACGCTCCGCGATCGGATGAAAGATCTCGTCGAACACGGCGTCGCCGATGTGCCGCGAGCCGGCGATTTCGATCATCGGAAGTGCGATCGCTTCGCCGGTGATGGGCACATGGCCGCGCCGAAACAACGCCAGCGCTGTTTCGTTCATCGCCCGCATGTTGGCTGCAATAAGGGCGGGATCGTCGTTCGTGCCTGAGCGGTAAGGACCGGCAACCAGAATGAGTAAGGGATCGGACGCCATCGAGCAGCCTTCTGTTGGGGAGCTGCAGGCAATCACATCGGGAACGTTCGCGCAGGCCCCTGAAATCGCTGGGGTAGCCCGATACGTTCGAAGAGCGATCAGTTGAGACCGGATGACACCAGCAGCGCCAGCCCCGTGACGGACGACACGAGCGCGACGATCAAGGCCCAGCAATGCAACCGATCGGGCTCGAGCAAGATCAACATCGAGCGGGTGCGGATGCTGCGCTGCTCCAGCCGAAATCCGCGCTCCTGTTTCTCCGTCAAAGCGACGAAGCGGCTCGCGCTGCCCGGCGGCTCGCTGCGCATCGGAACAACGGGGCGGCTTTTGTTGCGGCTCGGGGCCAAGGCGCTCGTGCTGGTCATGAAGCCAGTGTGCGGCGGCGAAGTGAATGCAAAGTAAAACCGCGACGCATCGTGAGGACGTGGTGAACGGTTTCTTTCTCGCCTTCGCCGATCTCGCGAAGCCTCAGTATGCCCCCTCGTTCATGGAGTTCGCGCCCATAGGGAAGGTGTTATCGCCCTTGTGACGACAGGGGAGGAAACCATGGCGCCATGGACGAAGGGAGCCGGTCTCCTGCTGCTCGGCCTGTCGGCCTGTAACCAATCGAGCGGTATGCAAGTCGCCGGCGTCGTTGCCGGGCTCRATCCGACGGGCATTTCCGGAACAGCGTTGGGCCTCGCGCAGATGGTCCAGCCCGAGCCCGAACCGCAGATGAACGCGGGCTACGATCTCAGCCAGATCGGGGTGTCGTTGGAAGCTGTCGCGGCCGGCCGAACGGAGCGTCCGAAGTTCAACAATCCCATGAAAGGGATGATGAACGACATGGCTGCGCGGCAGGCGGCGAGTGCGGCCCGGACCGTGATCGGCGGAGTCATGTCGGGTGGCGCGGGATTGATCGCGGCGGCGCCGAGCCTCGCCATGCAGGCGGCGACGACGGGGATGGTCATGGGCAAGATGGCCCAGGCGGATGCGCAGATCGAAGAATCGATGGCCAAAGCCGACGCGGCGCGGGCCGCCAATCGAATCGTGCCGGACGAAGATCGTCCCGCTGAGGCGCAGGCGCTTCTGTCCATTGCAGACGCACCCAACGGAAAAAGCGCCACATGGCGGAATCCAGAGACCGGCGCGTCCGGTAAGGTCACGATCGGCGCAGCGAACAGTGAAGCGGGCTTCACATGTCGCATCGTCGATCAGGAATGGAAGGCCGGCGGCAAGACCCGCAAAGGGGGCACTGCAATCTGCGAACAGAACGGCGTCTGGTACGATTTGTCCTAACGAACCGTCCGTCGGCAAAGCGCCTCAGGGTTTGGCGGCGGCGCCGGGCGATAGGCTCTTTGCGGCCCGAAAGCGATTGAAGACCATGTCCGGTGCACTGGTGTTGTGCCGCGACGGGATCAGCCGACCCGCCCAGACGTCCGTCGCTCGCGCCGCCTTGAACGCCATGATGTGTTCTTCACGCCAGGATTTGGCCTTGTCCTCGCGCACCGCGATGCGGGCGACGTCCGCATTGAATTCGGTCACGTACATCGATCGCAGGGCGGCGAAGGGCTTCCCAGCGACCGGTTGGTTGAGCACGACGTCGAGGGTAAATCGGTCGTCGTTGAGATCCTTCAGAGAAACGGTCGCCGTTCCTCCCGACGCGAAGGTAAGCGTGAAGGTCATGGTCTTGGGATCGAAGGCGACGTCCTTCAGATTGACGACCGGGCGCTGGTCGAAATCCACCGGACCGACGAGAAACGACGAGCCATATGCGCTCCAGCCGAGATGCGACGGCGGCATCGGGCGAATGCGCCAATATCCGTCCGCTGGATAGAGCACGAGCACTTCTTCGACCCGCTCGCCCTTCCGAACCCAGAGCTGGACCATGTGGAGATCCTTCTCCACCCGGTCGCCGATACGGACCGTGACGTCGCTGGGGCGCCAGAAATTCGGAAACGAGAAACCCGTGAGCCACATGTCGACGCTCTCGTAGAACGTGACCTTGCGCGGCGGCGGGCCCTTGGACGAGGTCTCCGCCGAGATATCCTCGCACGCTGTCCAATCGGGCTCCCAGCGGTCCTGGCGGAGATTGCCCATATAAGCTGGATGCACCGCCTCGATCTGGAAGCTGCGGACCTCCGGCGAAGCGAAGTTGATCGCCACATTGTCTTTTTCGGCGCAAAGCACAGGTTCGCTCATGTTGGTCACGTCGACGGCGATGCCGTCGAGGGACGCGGCGAAGGCCGGGGCTCGGGCTGATGCAAGTGACAGACAGCCAAGGGCGGCCAGGACACGGAAGAAGCTGCGCATTACAAATTTTCGGGCTCGGCACCAAGGGAGTGCGAAGAGATACCCCGCCCGGGTCTTCCCGTCGAGTTCCGCTCGCGATGGGGCAGATCACGCGGCCGGGGCATGACGTTGATGGGACATGACATTGATGGGACATGACATTGATGGGACATGGCAGCCATCCCATCTACGGTTAGGGTGTTCCGCTCAGCCCATGTTATGGTCCCGCCCGACCGATCAAGTGACAAAGATGCGCCTCGTTCTGACTTCCGATCTTCCCGCCTCGACGGTTCGCGTCGAGCGCGCCATCATGGAATTCCGCAGCGCCCGCCCCGTCGTCGTCGAGGGGGAAGCAGGGTCTGCGCTCGCGCTTGGCGTCGAGGATCTCGACGTCGTGGCGTGCCGAGCGCTCGACGCGGCCGCCGCCGGCCGGGCCCATCTCGCGCTGCCTGCGGCGCGCCTGCGCCGTCTGGGTCTCGATCGCACGATTCCCGGGGTGGTCGCCCTTCCGGTCGTCGACGGCGCGCGCATCGAGGCTCTCGCCTTGAAGGCCGAGAGTCGCATCGATGCGCCCGTCAGTCCGGTCAGTGCGCTCGACGAGGAGGCGCTGGAGCTCGCGCGGCTCGCCCTCGTTCTTCCCGCCGTCGTCGTCGTCCCGCTGGCGCCAGAAACCGAAATCGATCCTGGGATCCTGCGGGTTGCCGGCGCCGACTTGCGCGCTTACCGCCGGGCCCAGGCCGCGGCTCTCAAGAT
>NZ_JBFUKD010000007.1:0-26072 GCF_056401005.1 Microvirga sp. P4_G7
TCCTCGTTCAAGGCAGACCGCGACATTTTCGCGGTACCCCCACGCCTTGGCTTCCATCCCACTCTCTCCAACTACATCGCCCTCTGGGAGCGCTGGGGTGATTTCTTCTTCGGATTGTTCAACTCCTTGATCGTCACGACAGGCGCGACATTGCTCGCCGTTCTCACGAGTGCCATGGCAGGCTATGCCTATTCTCGCTTCCGCCACCCCCTCCTCGCCGGAAGCGCCTTCTTTCTCATCTTCATTCGACTCATCCCACCAATCGTCATTACGCTGCCGCTCTTTCCCGCCGTGAACGCGGTCGGGCTGAGCGATACGCATCTGATCCTCATCATCCTTTACGCCACCTTCTTCGTGTCGCTGGGCACTCTGGTCATGCGGACGTTCATCGACCAGATCCCGAAGGAAATAGACGAGGCAGCCCATATCGATGGAGCGACGCGCGGACAGATCTTGCGAAAGATCATTCTCCCGCTTTCTGCTCAAGGCATGATCGCGGTGGCGGTCTTCGTCATCGTCTACGCGTGGAATGAGTTCTTGTTCGCGTTCATTTTCACGACGACACGGGCAAAGACGGCGCCTCTGGTCATTTCGGAAATGATCGGCGCGGTCGAAGGTGTCGAATGGGGAGTGCTTTTTGCCGCCTCGACCGTTCAGCTACTTCCCGTTCTGCTTTTCGTGGTCTTCGCACAGAAGCACCTCGTCGCCGGCCTAACGGCAGGCGCCACGAAAGGCTGAACGACCTACTACTCAGATTTTATCGGAGACCAAGCCGATGTCCGGCGAATCGCAAAGACCCTACTCTCCAGCGACCTGGAACGATCCAGCGCTCAGCCGCTTTGATCCTCTCCCGCGGATCATTGCCCTTGATGATTTCGATCGCGGCTTTTGCGGCTGGACTCAACTTGTCGGCAACTACGAGGACAGCCTCGATTCCATGTTGCCCGGATATGCCCAGCACACCTCTCCGATGCTCTCGACTCTCGCTCACTGGGATGCCGGCTCACATGGCGCGATGGACGGGACATACGCCCTGAAAATCGCGACCCGCCCGAGGCGAGGCGCGCAGAACGTTGCGATCAAGCGGCTGACTTTTCGCAAGGCGGGCCCGATTCGCATGGAGGCTTACGTCACCTTCAAGCCCGAGGCGACGGAAATGAAGCTTTCGGAATCCGACGTACGATCTTTCGGCTTTCTGTTTGACTTGCAAGTCGGCGACAAAGCTGGCGCTGGCGAGCGGGTCATGCCACACATGCGGTTCCTCAACGCGAGTGATGGTGTCCATGCCCAGCGCTGGCAGTTCAAGCGCCGTTCCGTCCCTATCATTCCGATCGGAACAGACAACAAGACGATCAGCCACTACCACCTTTCACCCCAAGATTGGGAAGATCTCCCCGGTGGGGATCAGCGACTTTGCTACAATGAAATTCCGACGAAGGTGAATTGGCACTACATCTGTTTCGACTTTGATCTCGAGACGATGCGCTGCACGGACTTTCGGTGCAACGATCGATCTTTCGACGTTTCGAGCTTCGGCTCCCTTCGCATGCCTGCGATGAAGAATCTGTGGTGCATGCTCAACCTTGCCTTTTTCGCCGAGACTGATGCTGACAAGCGCTCGTTTCTCTACCTGGATTCTGTGTGCCTTTCGGGAGATTTCTGATGCGCACGAGCACAAGCGCCATTGTTGCCCGCAATGAGACATGGTCGGGACAAAGTGCAACTGAGCCGTATGAGGCCGGTTGGGCCAGCGAGGCGATCATTTTCGTTCGCTCCCTTAAAGATCCAGCCGGCCCTCCCGGCCGCGCGCGTGTAGAGATTTCGCCGGACGGGATGCATTGGGTGCCTGAGGGAACGGAAATCTCTCTACCGACGCAAAAGAACGCCGTCACTTACGCGCGGATCACTCATTTTGGCACGTGGCTGCGGCTGGCGGCAACGCTCCCCGAGACGAGTTCGAATACGGTTCTCGTCACCATCCATCTGAAGAGCTGACGCGCACATCAGCACCGCAGTAAGTCGAGGGCTTTACGCCATGCCGAAGTCAAATGCCGGACTTGAGCTCGCCACCAAGTCCGTCGGCACCATACGGCGGATTACAGCGCATCCTCTTCGCGTAATCCTGCCAAAAGCCCAGCGCACGTCGCAAGGCGACTTTCCCTCTGTCGAAATTCTCGTCGTCGAGGTCGAGACGACAAGCGGCATTGTTGGAATCGGAGAAGGTTTGGCGCGTCGTGGCGCCCGCGGGTACGCGGCGCTGGTGGATGATGTTCTCACACCGCGACTCCTTGGACACGACGTACGCGACAGGCGCAAGCTTTGGCGGCTTATGCGAAGCGCGCTCACAGGTCGTCCGGGGGGACAATTGGTCGAGGCAATTTCCGCCCTCGACATCGCCTTCTGGGATATCGCCGGCAAGATCGCAGGCGAGCCGATTCATCGGCTGCTGGGAGGTATGGGACGAACGCATGTGCGGGCCTATGCGTCCTCGATCAATTGGCTCGACGATGCGACGGTGGAAGCAGAAGTCGCCAATGCCGTGGCACAGGGTTTTCGCGAGATCAAAGTGAAGCTTGGTCGCCCCGTGAAGGATGCGGTGGCCCGCGCTGCTCTCGTGCGAAGGCTTGCTCCCGACGCGGTTCTCGGCGTCGACGCAAACTGGGCGTACGATGTGGACGAAGCCATTCAGATCGGCCGTGCCCTCGTCGATCTCGGCTACGACTTTTTCGAAGAACCGATCGTTCCCCACGATCGAGCGGGCTATCGCAAGCTCGCAAACCATTTGCCGATGAGAATTGCCGCGGGCGAAAGCGACTATGTTTCCGCGGACGCGATGATCTCCCTGGAAGATCGCTCGATAGGAATGATCCAGCCCGACGTGACGCGATCCGGCGGCATCACCGAAACGTGGCGCATCGCGGAGCTGGCAGCCGCCCATCATGTCGCTTATGCGCCTCATGTGGGGTGGTCAGGCGCTATCTGCGTCGCTGCAAGCCTGCATCTCGCGGCGGCGGCGGAAACCTTTCGGACTTTTGAATGCATGGTCTATGACAACCCGCTTCGCGACGACCTCTGCACACCTCTCGTGGGCAGTGCCGTTCAACTTGTCGACGGTGCGCTAGCTGTGCCGCAGCAACCTGGACTCGGCGTGACGCTCGACCCTGCAATCCTCTCCGCGCATCGCATCAACTGATCGTCTGGCGGTCCTCACTGCTGCCGGCCATTAATGGCTGAGGCAAGTCATTCTTCAATCGCGCGGATAGCGGCGCGGCCTGAGACCTGCGTGGAACCAATTCACAAGAGAAACCGTATCAAAAACCGGTAACCCGACTGCCTCGTTGATGTCGGCAGAGAAGGGCGCCAGATTTGTGCACTCCGATACGAGCGCGCCAATGTCCGGATTGGCCGCGACGAATGTCCGGGTGACATCCAGAACTTCCGAACGCAATGTCTCGTAAGGTACCTTGTCATCGCCGTACTTGATCGAGCGCACAAACTCGGAATCTTGAGGCATACCGGCAACCGGTGTGTCGCGCGCGATACCGACGGCGTCGAAATATCGACCGTTGAGGACTTCGCCGTTGTAGGTCAGAACGCCGACGCGCTTGCCCGTAGGGATGAGTTGCTGAACCATGGGCACTTGCAGCAGGCTGCTTGTCGCCACTGGAACGCTGCAGAAGTCGGCGAGCTCTCGCTGATAGATCGACAGGAAACCGCATGTGGTCGTGATGCCGTCGACTCCAGCGGCTATCAACTCTTGAGCCGCCTTCTTGAACGGCTCTAGTAGACTGACGTTGTGCAGATCAGTCATCCCGGTTGGAACGGCATCTTCGACGATGCGGTACTGCACCGGGAAGGGCCATGTCTCTGCATTGCCAATATCGCCCGGATATCGGCGAAAATGCGTGTTCACCATCAGGATCCCGATGGTGACCCCATAAAATGTCTTCTTAYGCATTCGTTGATCCTGTCAGGTAGTATTTCAGCCGACGGTCCAAGCGACCGTCAGACGGCCTCGTGCGCAGCGGTCTGCTCGACAACGAATGGCTCAAGATAATCGTCCAGATCGACCTCGAGAAGAGAATTGAACATGTTTGTCGCAACCATGGTTCCGCCGAAGCCGATCAGCGTTACGATACCCGCTTCGTCAAAATGCTGTCTCAACCTGTCCCATATGCCGCTGGGAAGTTGGCCCCGCGTCGCTCCTATCGCCTGCCCGACCTCAAGCAAGATTGCCTCGACGGGCGTCGRCTCGAAATCGCGCGGCTCGATTCCTTCTTCCTTGAGATTTCGCCGGAAGAAAGTCGAGCACAACACACAGTCCGAACCGGTTGAGATCGCGTAGGCGAAAATGTTGAATGCTCGCACACCAACAAGATCCTTCGTCGCCTGCTGTAGCGCATAGAACCCCTTGTAGGTCTTATAGGCTGGCAGAGAATGAAGGATCGCCTTTTTCATGTTGGTCACCTGACCAACGCGTGCGATCTCGTCGTCGTAAGCGCCACGCTGTTCCGACGTGAGTTTCTCCCGCTCGACAGAGCTGACCCTCGACATGGCAACCTCTTTGCTTGTGGCCGTGTAATCCTGACGGCGATCACACGGCACCATTAACGTGCAAACATCGATAAGGAAACAGCAAGCCTTACCAAGCTGGAATCACCGTGCCGTTGAACCGCCTGATGATGTAGTCTTTGATTGCGTCGGATTCAAAGATCGAGATGAACTTCTTGATCCGCGGATCATCCACCTTATCATTGCGCGTAGCCCAGACGATTGCCCATGGCGACGTCTTGTCCTCCAAGAGAAGGGCTGACTTGGGATCCAATCCGGCGAGTACACCTTTGTTCAAGGTGACGAAAGCTGCACCCAGATCTCCCAGCGATCGTGGCAGCATGATTTCGTCGAGGAGAACAATATCGAATTTCTTTGGGTTCTCGGCAATGTCCCGCACGCTCGCGTTGATCGAGGCACCATCCTTGAGTTTGATCAGGCCCGCCTTATGCAAAAGCGCCAATCCGCGCGACTCGTTGGCAGGATCGTTCGGAATACCAATCTWCGCGCCATCGGGAATCTCGGCGACTGATTTGTACTTGGCTGAATAGACGCCACCTGGCGCGATGAAAGCGGGTTTCAGAGCGACAATCTTGTACCCACGCGACTCGTTCTGCTTCTGCATGTACGGGACATGCTGAAAGTTGTTCACGTCGATATCGCCGGCTTGCGTCGCTTCGTTGATCTGTGTCGGCTCCGTGAACTCGGTCACCTTGACATCGAGTCCTTCCGCCGTAGCGCGCTTCGCGGCCTCCTGCAGGAAGTCGCTGTAAGGCCCCGGCGAGGCGCCGACACGCAGAGTCCCTTCCGCCGCGATGGCGGCTCCATTGAATGCGAGGAGCAGCGCAAGTGCCGTGCTCTTTAGAATTCGGGTCATCGAGGCAGCTCCATTAGGTGTCTCAGAAGACTTCACCGAAACTGCAATATTTACACATATGTTTGTGCAATATATTAATTCACATTTCGCGAAGTGATAAACCTCGACTACACCCTTCTCACGGCCTGGGCAATCAGCTATCGCTTGGACTTTCCCTAATTGCGTCAGGCGCCAACGCCTGAGGTGGAGGCATGATGGATTCGCGTCCTGTGGTTGTCGTTGTGGGTGCGGGTGTCGTCGGTTCTTCGATCGCATTTCATCTCGCCCGGTCCGGCGCGAACGTCTCGTTGTTCGACATGGCAGAGCCAGCGAGCGGAACCTCCGGCGCCAGTTTTGCGTGGGTCAACGCTCATGAGAAGTCACCGCGCGAGTATCATGATCTCAACGTCGCAGGTATGCTCGCTCACCGCACGCTCGCCGCGGAACTCGCTGCTGATTGGTATCGTCCATCGGGAAGCATTGAGTGGCGCGCAATAGCTGATCGCGAGTCTCATCAGGCGAATGTCGAGCGTCTGCGCGCCAACAATTATGCCGCGGAATGGATCTCACCAGATGACGCGGTGACGCTTGCACCGCAAATTGATCGAGCCTGTATCGGGGACGCGCCCGTTGCCTATTTTGCCGATGAAGGCTGGGTCGATGCGGTGGCTTACACACGCGGTCTTGTCAGGCATGCGCGTGCGCACGGAGCAACGATTTTCAGCGGGACAAAGATCGCTCGCATCAACATCGACGGCGCACGTGTAACGGGCATTGCAACCGAGAACGGAATTGTTCATGACGCGGATGTCGTCGTCAATTGCACGGGACGATGGGCCGATAGTTCCGCTTTTCCAGCGAATCTCCGCATTCCCCTGGCGCCGAGCCTGGGGCTTCTTGTCTTTGTTCGCGCCGAAGCTGTGGATCTAAAGCAGGTCCTGTTCACGCCCCAGTGCCATATCAGACCCGACGGCAACGGACGGCTCCTGATTTGTCAGAACGATGCGATCAGCACGCCTGCAAGCGACACGCCAATTCACCCGACCATGCCGGAGGCCGACGCGCTGATTGCGAAAGCACGGGCCATTCTGCCGGCGATCGGTCCGGCTGTCGCCGATGAAGTCCGGCTCGGCGTTCGCGCCTTTCCCGCCGACGGACTTCCCACGATCGGTCCAGTGCCGGGCGTCAACGGCTATTATGCCGCGGTCATGCACAGCGGCATCACGCTGGCGCCCGCAGTCGGCGCATTGGTCGCGGCGGAAATTGCCACGGGAACACGTCAGCAAGCGCTGGCCCGCTTCCGCCCGGATCGCTTGATCGAGGAATTCGCAGCACATCCTTGAGTGGTCGTGCGCTGGTCGATGGGAGAAGGAGGCCGACAAGCGGCCTCCGTTTCCCTCATAGGTCGTCGGAAGTGCCTGGCCCGATCAGAATATCGCGTTTTCCGGCGTGATTGGCGGCGCCGACGACACCCTCCTTTTCCATCCGTTCCATGATCGAGGCGGCACGGTTGTAGCCGATCTGCAGACGGCGCTGGATATAGGAGGTCGAGGCCTTTTGGTGACGCAGAACAATGGACACGGCCTGATCGTAGAGATCGCCTGCGTGCAACCCCATCTCGTCATCATCGTGTGCAGGAACGTCGTCCGGTTCGCCTACTTCTGGTTCGTCGTCCGCCGTCACGGCCTCGACATACACGGGTTCGCCTTGCCGCTTCAGATGCGCGACGACCTTCTCGACTTCCTCGTCCGAGCAGAACGGGCCGTGGACACGGGTGATGCGCCCGCCCCCGGCCATGTAGAGCATGTCGCCCTGACCCAGGAGCTGTTCCGCGCCCATCTCRCCCAGAATGGTGCGGCTGTCGATCTTCGACGTCACCTGGAAGGAAATCCGGGTCGGGAAATTCGCCTTGATCGTGCCGGTGATGACATCGACCGAGGGCCGCTGGGTCGCCAGCACCACRTGRATGCCGGCGGCGCGGGCCATCTGCGCCAGGCGCTGGATGGCGCCCTCGATCTCCTTGCCGGCGACCATCATCAGATCGGCCATCTCGTCGACGATGACGACGATGTACGGCAGCGGATCGAGATCCATGATCTCGTCCTCGTAGACCGCCTGTCCGGTCTGCTTGTCGAACCCGGTCTGCACCGTRCGGGTGATGACCTCGCCGCGCGCCTTGGCTTCCGACACCCGCGTGTTGAAGCCGTCGATGTTGCGCACACCGAGCTTCGACATCTTCTTGTAGCGATCCTCCATCTCCCGCACCGCCCATTTGAGCGCCACCACGGCCTTCTTGGGATCGGTGACGACAGGGGTGAGGAGATGCGGAATGCCGTCATAGACCGACAATTCCAGCATCTTGGGGTCAACCATGATCAGGCGGCATTCCTCCGGCTTCAGCCGGTACACCAGCGACAGGATCATGGTGTTGATGGCGACGGACTTGCCCGAACCGGTGGTGCCGGCGACGAGGAGATGCGGCATGCGCGCGAGATCGGCGATCACCGGCTCGCCCCCGATGGTCTTGCCGAGGCACAGAGCCAGCTTCTGCTTGGACGATTCGAAATCCTGGCTCGCCAACAATTCACGCAGAAAGACCGTCTCACGTTTGTGGTTCGGCAGTTCGATGCCGATGGCGTTGCGCCCGGAGACCACCGCAACGCGGGCGGAGATCGCGCTCATGGAGCGGGCGATGTCGTCGGCGAGGGAAATCACCCGCGAGGATTTGGTGCCGGGGGCGGGCTCGAGCTCGTAGAGCGTCACCACCGGGCCCGGACGCACGTTGATGATCTCGCCCTTGACGCCGAAATCCTCCAGCGTCCCCTCGAGGAGGGTGGCGTTCTGTTCGAGTGCGTCCGCCGAAACGATGGGTGCCAGGGGTTTCTTCGGCTCCGCGAGGAGTCCGAGCGCCGGAAGCTGATACTCGCCCTCATCGAGGAAGGACGGCTGCGCTTCGCGCGCCATGCGCTTGCCTGGTTTTGGCGCGGCCGGCACGGGGGCGACCCGGGCAGAGGCCTGGTCCGGCATCGCCACCCGCGACGTCGGGCGGGCGGGCATGGATGTGGTGTCGTCGTCCCAGTCCTCCTCGTCCTCGTCATGGAGAGGCGCACCGGCCGGCGCGGGACGAACCGGCGCGGTGCCGTCGAGGGTCGGTTCGCGGCGCGACCAGCCGGTTTCGGGGGCGTAGCGTTTCGCGCCGGTCGCGACCGCGCCGATGTCGTCGTCGGAACGGGAGCGCCGGGCCTCGGCGCGTCGGCGCCATGCACTGCGCAGGCTCATGAAGCCGTGGGCGAGGGCGCCGAGCGAGACGATGCCCCAGCCGGGCTCGTCAGGTCCCGAATCATCCGATTCTTCCAGCTCGGCCTGCTTGCGTTTGGTGCGAACGGGGGCGAGATCCTCTTCGTCGTCGGGCAATTGGCGCAGATCGTCCGGCGAACTCAAACCGCAAGCCGCGCTCAGGGCGAGGATGGCGCCGACGGCGAATACGAAGCCAAGGACACTGATTGCGGTGCCGCTGGCGAGGCCGGTGATCGCCTTGGCGGCGCCGAGCACCGCGTCGCCCACCACGCCGCCGAGGCCGGTCGGTAGGGGCCAGCGATCCGTCGGCGGAAGCGCGCTCGCCACCGCGGTCGCCGCGGCCGTGCCGACGATCCACAGCGCGAGCCGCAATTGGGTACGGCCCATATAGCCGGAGCGCATCAGCCGCCAGCCGAGGATCGCGAGGGGAATCAGGGCGGCGATGGCGCCAAGGCCGAGGAGCTGCATGAACAGATCGGCGACGATGGCGCCGGGCCAGCCGAGCATGTTGCGGACGGGCAGATCCGTGGCGTTGTTCAAGCTCGGATCGTCCACCGACCAGGTCGCGAGGGCGACCGCCGCGAGGCCGGTGAGGACAATCAGGCTGAGGCCGACGAGCTCTTGCGCCCGGCGGGCCATGAAAGCCCGCAAAGCACTGAAAAGTCCGTCGTAATGAGAGTTGGAACGGCGGGCGGTGCGCATCAAACCACTCGGGAAAAGCAAACGTCAAAAAGGAATCGTGGGCCCACTCTAGGGAGGCCGGGTTAAGGGTCGTTTAACCCTGAAAGCGGAATTGACGGGCCCATTGTCCAGTCGCCCCTCTGCCGTCATCACCGGGCTTGTCCCGGCGACCTCGACGCGAAGGGCGCCCCACTCACCGATCCTTCCCGGATGACAAAAGGGTGAGGGGACATCCTGCCCGGTTGACGGGGGTTCATGCGGCGATCAGTGTCCGCCGCGTTTCGGAGCCCCCTCTCGATGATCCTCAAACGGTCCCACCTCCTGCCTCTCGGCGTATTTCTGGTCGCACTTCTCGGCCTTCTGGCGACCGTGCTGATGGTGGCGCCGGAAAAGGCGCCGGATTCGTCCGTGGCCTCGATCGGCGGCCCTTTCCGGCTCACCAACCAGGACGGCAAGCCGTTCTCCAGCACGGATCTCAACGGCAAACCGTTCGCGATCTTCTTCGGCTTTACCCATTGTCCGGACGTGTGTCCGACGACGCTCTACGATCTGACGCAGGATCTCGCGGCGCTCGGCGCGGATGCGGACAAGCTCAACGTGGTGTTCGTCACCGTCGATCCGGCCCGCGACGACAAGGATCTGATGAAGACGTATCTCTCGTCCTTCGATCCCCGCATCATCGGGTTGACCGGTACCGAGGAGGAGATCGCCGCCGTCGCGAAAGCCTATCGGGTGCTCTACCGCAAGGTGCCGACGGATTCCGGCTACACGATGGATCACACCGCGTCGGTCTTTCTGATGGACGGCAAAGGCCGGTTTTTCGCCGCCGCCAATTTTCAGGAGCCGGCGGAGACGCGGCTCGGCAAGCTCAAGCGGTTGATCAAGGAAGGCTGACGCGCTGCGACGCAAAAAGCCCCGGCGGAGACCGGGGCTTTTCGTTCATGGAGCCCTCTGGAAAGGCTTCTCAGTCAGTCACGATTTCGGACGATCGACTGCGAGCTCAGTAGTTGTAGGCACGCTCGCCATGGTCCGCGAGGTCGAGGCCTTCGCGTTCGGCTTCCTGGGTGACGCGCAGGCCGACGATGAGATCGGTGATCTTGAACAGGATCGCCGAACCGACGCCGGTCCAGACCAGGGTGACGATGACGGCGATGAACTGGATCCAGACCTGTCCGCCGATCGAGTATTCGCCGATGCCGTAGCCGCCGAGGGACGGGGCCGCGACGATGCCGGTGCCGATGGCGCCGACGATACCGCCGACCCCGTGGATGCCGAACACGTCGAGGGCGTCGTCATAGCCGAGCGCGTTCTTCACGCCGGTGACGGCGATGTAGCAGACCACGCCGGCGACGAGACCGAGGACGATCGATCCCATCGGGCCGGCGAGACCGGCGGCGGGTGTGATCGCCACCAATCCCGCGACGACGCCGGAGGCGATGCCGAGCAGCGAGGCTTTACCCTTGGCGAAGGTTTCCGCGATCATCCAGGCAAGACCCGCCGCCGCCGGAGCGAGGATGGTGTTGACCAGCGCCAGCGCGGCGCCGCCCGTGGCTTCCAGGTTCGAGCCGGCATTGAAACCGAACCAGCCGATCCAGAGCATGCAGGCGCCCACGAAGGTCAGCGTCAGCGAGTGCGGTGCGAGGAGATCCTTGCCGTATCCGATGCGCTTGCCGATGAGCAGCGCGCCGATCAGGCCCGCGACGCCGGAATTGATGTGAACGACCGTGCCGCCGGCGAAGTCGAGCGCGCCGAGGCCGAACAGGTAGCCTTCGGAGAACCACACCATGTGAGCGATGGGGAAATACACGAAGGTCACCCAGAGCGCCGTGAACAGCATGACGGCACTGAACTTGATGCGCTCGGCATAGGCGCCCACGATCAGCGCCGGGGTGATTGCCGCGAAGGTGAGTTGGAACGCCATGAAGGCGAATTCCGGGATCGCGACGCCCTTGGTGAAGGTGTCCGACAGCGATTCGGTGGTCACGCCGGCGAGGAACGCCTTGGAGAAGCCGCCGATAAACGGGGCCAGGCTGCCGGCTCCGGCCGTGAAGGCCAGCGAATAGCCGTAGAACACCCACAGGATCGCAACGAGACAGAAGATCGAGAACACCTGCATCAGCACCGAGAGCATGTTCTTGGTGCGGACGAGGCCGCCGTAGAACAGGGCGAGGCCGGGGATCGTCATGAGGATCACGAGGATGGTCGAGATGAGCATCCAGGTGGTGTCGCCCTTGTTGACGGTGGGCGCCGCGGCCTCTTGGGCGAGCGCCGGACCGACGGCGATCAGGCCGGTGAGCGCCGCACCGGTTCCGGCCGCAAGCGCGCGTGAAAGGAAGGGACGAAGAAACATCGGGTTCAAACTCCGCGATCGGGATGGGTCGAAATCAAAGGGCGTCGGCATCGGTCTCGCCCGTGCGGATGCGGACCACTTTTTCGAGGGAGGTGACGAAGATCTTGCCGTCGCCGATCTGGCCSGTCCGGGCTGCGGCGGTGATAGCCTCGACGACCTGCGGGACGAGATCGGTGGCGACCGCCACTTCGATCTTGAGCTTCGGCAGGAAGCTCACGGCGTATTCGGCGCCGCGATAGATTTCGGTATGGCCCTTCTGCCGGCCATAGCCTTTTACTTCGGTCACGGTGAGGCCATGCACACCCAAGGCCGTGAGCGCGTCGCGCACTTCCTCGAGTTTGAACGGCTTGATGACCGCCATCACGATTTTCATGAGAACTCCCTTTCGACATTCATGCGCAAGCCGGCTGACGGCCGGTGTCGAATGGGGGTAAGCAAGGATCGTGCCAGGCTCGCACGAGCGGCGGGCCCGGATGCTGCCTAAAGGGAAGGCAGTCTAAAAAAACGACAGGTTCAAGGTCTTTGCTCAGAAATTAGGCAGCGTAGTTCAGGCCTTTTCTCGGAGCTGCGCTTTTCCGCCGGAACAGCGTCCGACCTATCCGCGATCGCGCGTCAGGCCTTCCTGGGCCACCGAGGCGACCAAGGTGCCGTCGCGCTTGAAGATCAACCCGCGCGAGAAGCCGCGTGCGCCCGACGCATTCGGCGTGTCCTGCGCATAGAGCAGCCAGTCGTCGGCGCGAAACGGCCGGTGAAACCAGAGGGCATGGTCGAGGCTCGCGGCCTGGATCGTCGGATCGAACACCGTTCGGCCATGAGGCACCAGAGAGGTGTCGAGAAGGGTCATGTCGGAGGCATAGGCGAGAACCGCCTGGTGGATCGCCGGATCGTCGGGCAAGGTTCCGGTGGCGCGGATCCAGACGTGAAATTGCGGCTCCATGGGGTCAGTCGAGGTGTAGCGGCTGATCTCGACCGGTCGCATTTCGATCGGCCGATCGCGTTCGTAATAGGTGCGCATCGGCTCGGGCATCAGAGGCATCACATCGGCCTTGATCTGATCCTCGCTCGGCAGGTCTTCCGGCATCGGGACCTTCGGCATCAGCGCCTGATGCGAAAAGCCCTGCTCCTCGACCTGGAAGCTCGCGGACATGGAAAAGATCGCCTGACCGTGCTGGATCGCCACCACCCGTCTGGTCGTGAAGCTGCGACCGTCCCGGATGCGGTCGACCTCGTAGATGATCGGCACCCGCGGGTCGCCCGGCAGCATGAAATAGCCGTGCAGGGAATGCGGATTGCGGCCCTCCACCGTGCGAGAGGCGGCGACCAGCGCCTGGCCGATCACTTGCCCGCCGAAGACGCGCTGCCAGCCGACCTGGGGCGAGCGGCCGCGAAACAGGTTACGCTCCAATTGCTCGAGGTTCAGAATGTCGAGAAGTTCGGCGACGGCGCGCGACATGGGGTCCAGTCCCTTGAGAAGGAGCGTTGCCGGGACATGGAGCCGGACGACCCGGAGCCTTCCAACGGCGTCCCATCAATTTCGGAGGTGCGGACGAAGGTCAAGCTTGACGCTTGCCGAGCGCTGGGGAACACCGAGAGCCACCGGACGGTTTTCGACCGTCACGCGCCATCTAAGGAGTGATCATGATCGGCAATGCGCCACGGATCGTCATCGCCGGAGCCGGACTCGCCGGCCTCAGCCTGGCCCTTGCCCTGAAGCGCGGGCTTCAGGACGGAGTCGACGTCTCTGTCTATGATCCTGCCTTGAAGCGCGATCCGCATGGCGATCGGCGCGCTTATGCCATCGCCGCCGCGGCGCGGCGGATGCTCCAGGCGCTCGGCGTTTGGGATCGTGTCCAAGGGCAGGCGCAGCCGATCCTCGACATGGTCATCACTGACAGCCGCCTCCAGGACGTGGTGCGGCCCGTCTTCCTGACCTTCGCCGGCGAGACGACCGAGGGCGAACCGTTCGCCCACATGGTCGCTGGAGGCGCTTTGAATGCGGCGCTGATGGAGGCCTGTCGGGAGGCGGGCGTGGATCTGAAGACCGAGAGCATCAAGGGCTTCATGCTCGATGGGCCGGGGATCGTCGCAGCGACCGCCGGCGGGGAAAGCCTGCACGCCGCCCTCCTCGTCGCCGCCGACGGGGCGAAATCGCGCCTGCGGGAACAGGCTGGAATCGGCTGGATCTCCTGGCCCTACAAGCAATCGGGCATCGTCGCCACGATCGCGCACGATCGCGATCACGAGGGCCGCGCCGTCGAACACTTTTTGCCGTCCGGTCCCTTCGCCATCTTGCCGCTCAAGCTTCAGGCGTCGGCGGGCGACGATCTCGCCTACCGTTCCTCCATCGTCTGGACCGAACGCAACGACGCCGTTCCCGGCCTGCTCGACGCGGACCCGGAAGACCAGCTGCGCGAACTGGAACGGCGCTTCGGCCTGCAGCTCGGCCGCATCGCCTTCGAGACCCGGCCCCAAGCCTTCCCGCTGTCCTTTGGGGTCGCGCGCCGGTTCGTGGCGGATCGGCTCGCCCTGCTGGGCGACGCCGCCCATGTGATCCATCCGATTGCCGGACAGGGCCTCAACCTCGGCCTGCACGATGTCGCGGCTTTGGCCGAGAGCATCGCGGACGCCATGCGCCTCGGTCTCGATCCGGGCGGGGCGGATGTGCTGGATCAATATGAGCGCACGCGCCGGGCCGAGATCACGGCGATGGGCTTGATGACCGACGGACTCAACCGCTTGTTTTCCAACGATCTTCTGCCGGTGCGGCTGATCCGCGATCTCGGTCTGGGCCTGGTCGACCGCATGCCCGGCTTGAAACGCTTCTTCATCCGTGAGGCGGCAGGGCTGACGGGTCGCGAAGCGCCACGGTTGCTGCGCGGCGAGGCCCTCTAGGAGAACACAGACTTCCCTTTCGACACGTAATATCGTATCACGACAGGATTGGTCCTTTCACCGAACCTGTTTGAGCACGCTATGACGCATTTTGTTTTCGATTCCGAAGATGACCTTCTGGCCGAAGGCGGCGCCTCGCGGATCGTGTTGACGGAGGGAACGGCCTTCATCGATTTCGGGGTCGCCAGTGCCGCCGCAATAGCGGTCCAGGCAACCGGCAAACAACGGATCACGATCGCCGYGACCCGCACCGTGCAGGGCCAACAAAAGGCGATCGATCTCCAGAGTGCCGACAGTGCCGTGTTCAACGACGGCACGATCAAGTCGGTCACGGCCGCGGCGCTGTATTTTGCCGGCGGCGGAAAGAGTCTCGTCAACAACGCGCATACCATCGAGGGCGCGACCGGCATCGAAATCGGCAGCACTTCCATCCTGGCGCGGCTTGAATTGTTCAATACCGGGACGATCGAGGCGGATGGGAAGGCCATCGTCGGCGGCAAGAGCGACGACGCGATCGTCAATACCGGCGCGCTTAAGACCAAGGCGACGGCGCCGGGCGCCGTCGCGCTGGATCTCGGCGAGGGCAACGATGTCTATGACGGCCTGCGCGGAACAGTGACGGGCGTCATCGATCTCGGCGCCGGCAACGACATCGCCTATGGCGGATCAGGCGCAGAGACGTTCGTGGGCGGCGCCGGATCCAATACGCTCGACGGCGGCGCGGGCAATGACACCTTCATCGTCGCCGACGGCAACAACACGATCGACGGTGGCATCGGTGTCGACACGGTCGATTTCAGCGCCATCGGCGCAGCGGTTTCACTCAACCTTGCCAACACGTATCACTACTTCGGCGGGAAAAGTTATCAGATCGCCGAGGTCGAGAACGTCATCGGCGGCGCGTTCGCCGACACTATCACCGGCAGCAGCGACAACAACCGCCTCACGGGCGGCGCCGGCAACGACATCCTCGAAGGCGGCCAAGGAACCGACGTGCTCGACGGGGGCGAAGGCGACGACACGGTGCGCTATTCCGGTTTCTTCGGCGTCACGGTCAGTCTCGCCCTCGCGACGTCACAGGACACCGGAGTCAACGGTAGCGACACCCTCATCGGCATCGAGAATCTCGAAGGCGGGTCCGGCGCGGATTCGCTGGACGGCAGCAACGGCGCCAACAAGATCGTCGGCGGCAGCGGCAACGACACCCTTCGCGGCGGCGCCGACAACGACACCCTCGACGGCGGCTCGGGACAGAACAAGGCGATCTTCTCAGGAGAAAAAGCGGCCTATACCATCACGCCCAACGCCGACGGCACCACCACCATCGCGGGCCCTGACGGCACCGATACGCTGAAAGACATCCGCTTCGTTGCGTTCGCGGACCAGACCATCGCTCTCACCAATTCCGCGCCGACCACGATTTTCCTGTCGACCAGCAGCGTTCTGGAGAGTGCGGCACCGAATACGTCCGTCGCGACATTCACGACGCTCGATCCGGAAAGCGATCCGATCACGTATTTCCTGACCGCAGATGCCGGCGGCCTGTTCCGGGTCGATGGCGCCAGGCTCTTTTTGACGCGCGCACTCAATTACGAGACCGCGAAGGAGCACAAGATCACCGTCAAGGCCGCGGATGCGTACGGCAAGGAACTGGTCAAGGAATTGACGATCAACGTCCGCAACGTGATCGAGACGACGCCGCTGACGATCGTCGGAACCAAGGGCAACGATTCCTTGTCCGGCGAAGCGGGCAACGATCGGATCTCGGGCTTTGCCGGCAAGGACACGCTCTGGGGCGAGGCCGGCAACGACACGCTCATCGGCGGCGCCGGCAACGACACGCTCCTCAGCGGCGCCGGCAAGGATGTGTTCCGCCTCGACGTCAGGCCGAACGTGCGCACCAACGTCGATTATCTCTACGATCTCGACCCCAAATTCGACACGGTGCATTTGGCGAAAAGCGTGTTCTCGGCTCTCGGAAAGAAGGGAGCGACCCTGAGCAAGGCCGCCTTCCACATCGGCCCGACCGTGCACGACCCGAGCGACCGCATCTTCTACAACAGCAAGACGGGCGGGTTGTTCTACGATGCCGACGGAACAGGCCCGTCAGTCGGATTGCAGATCGCCACGCTGCCGACGAAGCTGAAGTTGCACCACACCGATTTTTTCGTGACTTAGACGGCTGACCAAGGCGCACCTGGCCAAAATCAGCCGCACGTCATCCGACCGTGCCCGGTGCGAGACCGGGCACGGAAGGTCGTCACTTCTTCTTCGCGCGCTCGATGCCTTCCTGGATCAGGCGCTTGGCGTCGGCGGCATCGCCCCAACGGATGATCTTGACCCATTTGCCGGGTTCGAGATCCTTATAGTGCTGGAAGAAATGCTCGATCTGCTTGAGCGTGATGTCGGGCAGATCCGTATAGGTTTCGACCCGGTCGTAACGCTGGGTGAGTTCGTGCGAGGGGACCGCGATGATCTTCTCGTCCTCCCCCGCGTTGTCCTCCATCACCAGAACGCCGACGGGCCGGACATTCATCACCGCGCCGGGAATGATCGCCCGCGTGTTGGCGACGAGCACGTCGCACGGGTCGCCGTCGCCCGACAGGGTGTGAGGAATGAATCCATAATTTCCGGGATACCGCATCGATGTGTAGAGGAAGCGGTCGACGAACAGCGTGCCGGATTCCTTGTCCATCTCATACTTGATCGGCTCGCCGCCGAGCGGCACTTCGATAATGACGTTCACGTCGTCCGGCGGATTCTTTCCGATCCGAATCGCGTCGAGGCGCATCAGGTCTTCTCCAAATTGAAAGCTGGAGGCTTCCATAATGCATGAACCGCCGAAGTGGAAACGGTTCGGCGATGAGATTGTGAGCAATCCAGCTCCGAGGTCCCTATGAGCTTGTCCTGCGGGCCCTGGGGAAGAACGCCGCACTTTCGTGAGTTGCCGGCTGCGTCCCGATCTAACGGAACAGGAACGCGATCTTGGCCAGTGACGCGCCGCCGATCCGCTCCTGGACTTCGGCGATGCGCCGACCGCCGAGGTGGCGGTAGAAGGCGCAGGCGCGCTCGTTCTCGGCAAGCGCCCACACCACCGTCTTGCCCATCTCGCGGTCGCGCAGATCGTTGCGGACCGCGTTGAAAAGGCGGCGGCCGAAGCCGAGGCCCTGGTATTCCGGCAGCAGATAGAACTCGTCGATCTCGCTTTGCGCCGGCAGGGAGCGATCCCGGCAGCGGCCGTAGGACACATAGCCGGCGATGCCCTGGCCGATGTCGAGGACCACCAGGGGCCGTCCGCGCGACAGGGCCGAGCGCCACCAGCGGGGAGAGCGACGCGACAGCATCTTTTCCAGGGTGAGACCCGGGATGATCCCCTGATAGGCCTCTCGCCACGCCGCATCGAAGACGGCGGCCAAAGCCGGTGCATCACCTGGCTTGGCGTGACGGATGCTGACGAGGAGGTCGCTCATGGCCGGGTTCGGGGGTTCGCAGGAGACGATGCACAACAGCTTCCGCCCATCACGGTTAACGCAGCGTTAACCGACGCTTGCGCGAAAGCGTGAGCATTGAAGCAGAGCCGGCTCGCAAAAGGGACGGGATAAAACGCCGCGGCATCGGTAAGAGTCGCCCGGGACTGACGAGAGAGCTTGCGGGAAGCCGAGAAAACCATTCTAGTAACGACATTACGTTACAATAGGATTTCTCATGCCCGGCCATGATCCCGTCACCAACACCTACATCCTCGGCGCCGCCGAGACCGATTTCACCCTCCTCGAGACGGACGGTAACGCGACAGTTATCGGCAGCGGTCTCGCAAATATTCTCATTGGAAACAACAGTCGAAACTCCATCGAAGGGGGCGGCGGAAGCGATACGCTTCGCGGCGAAGGGGGTGCGGACACCCTGTTCGGAGGCGCCGATCAAGATTACCTCGACGGGGGCGAAGGCCAGGACGAACTCCGCGGCGGCAACGGGGACGATATCTATGTCGTTGACGACGCTCTCGATACGGTCATCGAGTTGGTCGGCCAGGGCACCGATCAGGTCAACACCTCCGTATCGCTTACGCTCGGCGCCAATATCGAGAATCTCCGTCTCTTCGGGGGCGGTATCGACGGCGTCGGCAACGCGCTCGGAAATGAGATCATGGGATCGACGGGCCGCAATCTGCTTCGCGGTCTCGCCGGCAACGACACGCTGGACGGGGGTGGCGGGATCGACACGCTCAAAGGTGGCATGGGTAACGACGTCTACCTCCTGCGCGACACGGACGACATCATCGAGGAGCTGACGGATGAGGGGACCGATCGGATCGACACCTATTTCGGCCTTACGCTCTCCCTTCCTGCGCTCGCCGCCATCGAAAATGTCACGCTCCTCGGTCAGGATGATTTTGATCTCACGGGCAACGCACTCGAAAACACGATCAACGGGAACACTGGTGACAACGTTCTCGAGGGTCTCGATGGCAATGACACTCTGGACGGCGGCGGCGGTCTCGACACGCTGCGCGGCGGCGATGGTGATGATGTATACAACGTCGATGGGAACGACGATGTCTTAGAGGAAGCAGCCGATGAAGGGGTCGACGAGGTTCGCTCCTCAGATACCTTCAGCCTTGCCGTCGCAGGTCGCGAACACATCGAGATCCTCAGGCTCAAAGGGATCGGCGATTTCGACGGCATCGGCAACGATCGCGACAACGAAATCCACGGCAACGGAAACGTCAACGTTCTCCATGGTGGGGATGGAGATGACACGATCTTCGGCGGCGGGGGCGCCGATACGCTGCATGGCGACGCCAACGACGACACGCTCAACGGCGGACAAGGTGGCGACCGCATGGAAGGCGGCATGGGTGACGACACGTATTACGTCGACGACGCGGGAGACGATATCTTCGAAGCAGCGGGCGCCGGAAACGATACCGTCGTCTCGTCGCGTAGCTTCACGCTCGTCGGAACGCAGCTCGAGAACATCACGCTGACGGCCGCCGGCACGGCGACGGGAAACGACGTCGCCAATGTGCTCAACGGCAGCACGGGCGTTGACCGCCTCGTCGGCGGCGAGGGCGACGACCTCTACATTGTGGACACCGCACTCGATGTGGTCGTCGAACAGGCCGGCGTGAATACCGGCTACGATCGCGTTCGCGCCTCCGGGACCTATACGCTCTCGGACAACGTCGAGTATCTGCAGTTGATGGGAACCAACAGCATCAACGGCACCGGCAACGGTCTCGCCAATGAGCTGATCGGCAACGACGGCAACAACATTCTCGAGGGCCGAGACGGCGCGGACATCATTCGCGGTGGCGGGGGGAGCGACCAGCTCAATGGAGGCGCCGACGCCGACGAACTCGCCGGCGGAGGAGGCAACGACACCTACATGATCGATGCCGAAGACACCCTCATGGAAGTTGCGAACGAAGGCACCGATACGGTGATCGCGTCATTCAGCCACGCACTCCTCGCCGAATTCGAGAACCTGACCCTGACCGGTGCGGCCGCAATCGACGGCACCGGCAACACGCACAACAACTTCATCCAGGGCAATGCCGGCGCCAACGTTCTGAAGGGCGAGGCGGGCGACGACTCGCTCATGGGTGGCGCGGGCGCGGACCGGCTCGACGGCGGCACGGGCAGCGATCTCTATTGGGTCGACAACGCGGGAGACGTCGTCAGCGATGCGGGCGCGGGCTTCGATCGCGTGCTCGCCTCCGTCGACTATATCCTCGGCGCCAATCTCGAATATCTCGCCTTCGAGGGCACCACTGGATTTAAGGGAGGCGGCAACGACCTCGACAACGACATCTTCGGCAACGTCGGCAACAATACGCTCGATGGCGGCAGCGGTCGCGACAAGATCGACGGGGGCGAAGGCAATGACAGCGTTCTCKGCGGCGCGGGGGACGACACGATCAACGATTGGCGCGGCAACGACGTCATCGACGGTGGTCTCGGCAATGACGATTTGCGCGGCGGCGTCGGAAACGACGTCTACCATGTCGATGCCGGCGACACCGTGACCGAGCTCGTCGGCCAGGGCTACGACCGCATCATCGCTTCACAGAGCTTTTCGCTGAGCGCCATCTCCGAGGTGGAGGTCCTTCAGGCGATGGCCGGAAAGACCGCCATCAATCTGACCGGAGGCGGCGGCGCCAACCGGATCACCGGCAACCTCGGCGCGAACGTGCTGACCGGCGGCGCCGGCGACGACACCCTCGCGGGTGGCGCGGGAAAAGATGTTCTCGTCGGCGGCGACGGAAAGGACTTTTTCGTGTTCGACGCCAAGCCTGACCCGAAAACCAACGTCGACAAGATCACGGGCTACCTCCCGAAGGAAGACACGATCCTCCTGGACAACGCGGTGTTCCGCGGCCTCGGCAAGAAGGGCACGCCCGAAAAACCTCAACCGCTCTCCAAGAAGGCGTTCTGGATCGGAACCAGCGCGCATGATGCGGACGATCGCATCATTTTCAACAAGAACACCGGAGCACTCTTCTACGACGATGACGGCATCGGCGCCCACGCGGCGATCAAGATCATCACGCTCAGCAAGAAGCTGAAAATGATGACGCACAAGGAATTCATGATCATCTAGGGGACGTGCCCGCACGACGCCTTCGTCACGCGTTCCTCACAGCCCCGTCCTCACGTCGACATCACCGGCCTCGTGCCGTGATGCCGATTCTAAGGGCGTGCGTTCTCCGCGCGAGATGCCGGGGCAAACCGGGCCATGGCGGATTGGTGACGGCGCTCCAGGTGTCGGAAAAGGAAGCAGCCGGACACCGAAGAGCCGCCTGCAAAGAACATCATCGATTGCTGACGACGCTCCAACTTCGTCATCACCAGCCTCGGGCCGGTGAGCCCGATGCGAGAATCGTGCGGTCGTGGCGACGTGGACGAGCACGACTATGCCGCGTGAGACAGAAGCGCCGCGTTCTCAAACGGCCGAATCGAACAGTATTACGATAATATAACGTAGCAGGAAACCTACGGGGACTCGCCGAAAATCCGCGTGAGCATACATTGTTACTTGCGCCTCGCTGGGATAACGTATCGGAATATTTACATAAAACGTTGGTTGCTTCCGGGGAAACGATCATGGCGACTTACGATCCGCTGACCAACGCGTACGTCCTCGATCCCGGCGAAATCGACTTCCTGACGCCCGGAGAGGCGGGCGACGTGGGCGTGATCGGCAATGCCGACAACAATCACATTTCGGGAAACGCCGCCGGCAACACCCTCGACGGTGGCGCTGGCTTCGACGTCCTCAGGGGCGGCGCAGGTGACGACGTCTATATCATCGATAACGACGACGCTATTTTCGAGGGCGAAAACGAGGGCACGGACGAGGTCCGCACCTCGAACACCTATCAACTCGCAGCCAATTTCGAGAACCTGACCTTCATCGGCACGGCAAACACCGTTGGGTGGGGCAACGCCCTCGACAACCTCATGATCGGCAATTCGGGGAACAATACATTCGATGGTGGCGCCGGTGCCGATACGCTCCGCGGCGGATCCGGAAACGATACGTACGTCGTCGACGAAACCGGCGATGTCGTCACCGAAGCGGCGAGCGAAGGATTCGATGGTGTCCACTCGGCCGTCAGCTTCAGTCTCGGTGCGAATCTCGAAGTCCTCGTGCTCACCGGAGCGGGCGACATCACCGGAATGGGAAACGAGTCGGACAACGTCATCTATGGCAACGACGGCGACAACACGCTCGATGGCGGTGCGGGTGACGATCTACTGAGCGGCTCGTTCGGCAACGACGTCTATATCGTCGACGACGAAGGCGATTCGCTGCATGAGAACGCAGGTGAGGGAACGGACGAGGTGCGGGCGTCGGTCAATCACACGCTCGGCGCATTCTTCGAGAATCTCATCCTGACCGGCACCGAGGATCTGACCGGTACGGGCAACGACCTCGGCAACGTCATCACCGGCAACAGCGGCGACAATGTCCTCGACGGCCATGTAGGCGTCGACACGCTGGCCGGTGGCGCGGGCAACGACGCCTACATCGTCGACAACAGCGCTGACGTCATCGAGGAGAGAGGGAGCGAGGGGACCGACGAGGCTCGGGCGTCCGCCTCCTATGTCCTGGCTGAGAACGTGGAAATCCTGGTTCTGACCGGGTCGCTTCACATTTCGGGAACCGGCAACGGCCTCGATAACGTCATCACGGGCAACGACGGTCACAATACCCTCGACGGCCGTGCGGGCGCAGATACGCTGACCGGCGGCAACGGGGATGACATCTACATCGTCGACAATAGCGGCGATATCGTCGTCGRGGCGGGAGCGAACGATACCGACGAGGTCCGATCCGCGGTTGACTACACGCTCGGCGCGACGTTGGAGAACCTGACGCTGACCGGAACCGCCGACATCTCCGGCACAGGCAATGCCGCGAGCAATACGATCACCGGAAACAGCGGCGACAACACCCTGGACGGCGGCGGTGGCTGGGATCTTCTTTCGGGCGGCGCAGGGGACGATGTCTATATCGTCGGCGACACCAGCTTCGTCACCGAACTCGCGGATGAAGGGATCGACGAGGTCCGTTCCGCAAGAGACCATACGCTCGCCGACAACGTCGAAAATCTCACGCTCACCGATGTCATGGCGAGGTTCGGCGGGGGCAATGCACTCGCCAACATCATTACCGGCAACGGCGGCGACAATTTTCTCGACGGCAAAGCCGGCGCCGATACGCTCAAGGGCGGCGCGGGGCGCGACACCTACGTTCTCGACGAGCGGGGTGACGTCGTCGAAGAATTGGAAGATGAAGGCATCGACGATCTCATCATTGCGCCGTTCGATTATATGCTCCCGGACAACGTCGAGATGCTATTCTTGAGCGGCTCCGGCCTCGTAGGCACCGGCAATGCGTCGAACAACTTCCTTCGCGCCCAGGACGGCAACAACACGCTCAACGGCGGGGCGGGCAACGATTCCCTGATGGGCGGGACGGGACTTGACCTGCTCCGCGGTGGTGAAGGCGACGATTTCTACCATGTCGACGACGTGAACGACATCGTCGTCGAACGAGCGGACGAGGGCCGCGATACCGTCTATGCCTCGGTCAGCGTCGTCCTTGGTGCGAACCTCGAAGATCTGATGTTTGGGGGCGCCGACAATCTTTCAGGCGCCGGCAACGCTCTCGACAACTTCATCAACGGCAATGACGGCAACAACCTCCTCACCGGCGGCGGAGGAAACGACTTTATCAACGGGGGCGCTGGCGTTGACACGATCGATGGCGGCACGGGCGACGACACGTACGTCATCGACGATCTCGACGTAGTGCTCGCGGAGGCCGCCGACGGGGGTGACGACCTGGTCATTACGTACTTCAGCCACACGTTGGCGGACAACTTCGAACGATTGGGTTTCAGCGGCATCGACGACCTCGTCGGTACGGGCAATGCGCTCGACAACGCGCTCTCCGGAAACGTCGGCGACAATGTGCTCGACGGGGCCGCGGGCGCAGACAGCCTGTTCGGCGAAGCGGGCGCCGACACGCTCATCGGCGGCAGCGGTGACGATCATCTCGATGGCGGCGAAGGGGCCGATTCCCTCGTGGGAGGCGAAAATGCCGATAGCCTCGTCTCGTTTCTCGACGCGGATACGGACACGCTCGCGGGCGGCGACGGCGATGATGCCTACGAAGTCTATGACGCCAAAGATCTGATCGTCGAAGAGGCCGATGGTGGCAGGGACGCCGTCAATGCCGCGATCAACTATACGCTCGGTGAAAATTTCGAAATTCTCAGACTGCGCAAGGATGCCGAACGAGGCACCGGCAACGCGCTCGACAACGAAATCTACGGCAACAGCAAAGACAACACCCTCGCGGGCGGCTCAGGCAGCGACGAGATCTACGGCGATCGCGGTACGGATCTCCTGACGGGAGACGAAGGCGCGGACTATCTCGTCGGCGGGTCGGGCATCGACACGATGAAAGGCGGCGCCGGGAACGACACCTTCTACGTTCAGGATGCGGGTGACGTCGTCGTCGAAATTGCCGGCGAAGGCACCGATTTGGCCATTGCCTATTTCAGCTATGCGCTCGGAGACAATGTCGAGAATCTCAACATCGCGGGGACCGGCAATTTCTCCGGCCGCGGCAACGCGCTCGACAACGTCATCCGCGGTAATGACGGCGACAATCTGATCGATGGCGGAGCCGGTGCCGATACGATGCGTGGTCTCGACGGCAACGACACTTACATCATCGACAATGCCGGCGACAAGGTCGTCGAGCTGGAGGGCCCCGAAGGTGGGGTCGATACCGCGATCGTCTCGCTCGATTTCAGCATGGCGGCGTTGGCGAATGTCGAAATCCTCAAACTCGCCGATGGCACGACGGCAACCAGCCTGACCGGCGGCGCGGCGAATGATCATCTCATCGGCAATACCAACTTCGACATCCTCGACGGTGGCGCCGGCGCCGACACGCTGGAGGGCGGCTTCGGCAGCGACGTCTACCTCGTCGACAATGCGCAGGACGTCGTGATCGACGCAGCGGGTGCGGGAATCGACGCCGTCCAGGCGAGCGTCAGCTATGCCATCGCAGCGGATGCCGAGATCGAATTCCTCACGGCCCTCGGCTCGGCTGCACTCAACCTGACAGGCAATGCCTTCGCCAATACGCTCACCGGCAACGGCGCGGTGAATGTTCTCGATGGCGGCGCAGGCGCTGACAAGCTCGCCGGTGGCCTCGGCAAGGATGTGCTGACCGGCGGCGCGGGCCGGGACATCTTCGTCTTCAACACCAAGATCGACAAGACCAGCAAAGCCAAGGCGCAAATCGACAGAATCGTCGATTTCAACGTGCGCGACGACAGCGTCCATATGGACAACGCGATCTTCACCAAGCTCGGCAAGAAGGGCAGCGCGGCAAAGCCCGCCACTCTGAACAAGGCCTTCTTCACGATCGGGACGAAGGCGGCCGATGCGAATGATTATTTGATCTACAACAAGAAAACCGGGGCGCTGTTCTACGATGTCGACGGCAACGGATCCAAGGCGGCCATCCAGATCGCGACATTCAAAAACAAGCTGTCGCTGACGGATAAGGACTTTTTGGTGATCTGATCAACAAAAAACGGCGCGATGGGATCACCGCGCCGTTCTGAGAAGAGGCCGGTCTGGCCTCTACTTATTACGCCGCCAGTTGACGCAGCACGTATTGCAGGATTCCGCCGTGGCGGAAATATTCCAACTCGTCGAGCGTATCGATGCGGCAGACGATCGGGATGCGCTTCTCGGAGCCGTCGGCGGACTTGATCACCATCTCCAGACGCTGGCGTGGCTTGAGGTCGCCGGCGAGGCCCTTGATGGAAACGATCTCGTCGCCCTTCAACTTGAGCGATTCCCACGACGTGTCGCCTTCGAAGACGAACGGAGCGACGCCCATGCCGACGAG
>NZ_JBFUKD010000008.1:0-25415 GCF_056401005.1 Microvirga sp. P4_G7
TCCTCCACCAGGGCGAGCAATACCGCCTGCGCATCACCGCCAAAGGAAAATTGATCCTGACCAAGTGAGGGAACCGCCGCTTCTAGGCCGCCTTGACGCTCGACAAGAAGTCCGCGACCTCACGCCCGAGTTCTGAAGACTGGCGCGCCAGATCCTGAGCGGCGCCGAGAACGTGAGAAGCTGCGGATCCGGTATCGCCGGCGCCGCGGCGGACATTGCCGATATTGCTGGTGACTTGTTCCGTGCCGCGCGCCGCCTCTTGTACGTTGCGCGAGATCTCGCGCGTTGCGGCACCCTGTTCTTCCATTGCGGCGGCGATCGAGGTCGAGATCTGAGACATCTCGCCAATCGTGTGCGCGATGTCCTGTATCGCGGCGACGACCTCTTGCGTCGCCGTCTGGACGCCCGCGATCTGATTGCCGATCTCGCTCGTCGCCTTGGCGGTCTGGCTCGCGAGTTCCTTCACCTCGGACGCGACGACGGCAAAGCCACGGCCGGCCTCGCCCGCCCGCGCCGCCTCGATGGTGGCATTGAGCGCCAGAAGATTCGTCTGTCCGGCGATCGTGTTGATCAGCGCGATCACGTCGCCGATCTTTTCCGCTGTCTGGGCGAAGGTCTGGACTGTGCCGTTGGTGCGGGCTGCACCCTGGACGGCACGATCAGCGATCTGCGACGATTGGTTGACCTGTTGGGCGATCTCCTGAATCGAGATCGACATCTCTTCCGTCGCCGCCGCCACCGTCTGAACATTGGCGGATGTCTGCTCGGCGGCCGATGCGACGGTGACCGATTGACGATTGGTCTCGTCGGCGATCGCGGTCATGGATTGCGCCGTATCCTCCATCTTCGATGCAGCCTGCGACAGGCCTTGCGTGACGGAGAATACGTTCGATTCGAATTGCTTCGTCAGCTCGTCGAGCCGTCCCGCCCGGCGGGTTTTCGCGTCGGCCTCCAACGCAGCGGCTTCGTCGGCATGCCTTTTCTCGATGAGCGCTTCTTTGAAAATCTGCACGGCATCGGCGATGGTGCCGACCTCGCTCCTCTCGCCGCGATGCGGCACGTCGATGGCAAGATTGCCGACCGCCAGCGCGCGCATGGGAGCGACGACAGATGCGATGCTCTTCGAGATCGTGCGAATGATGACGAATCCGAGCACGATTCCAAACAAGGCTGCGCCGATCAACGTCACCGTGACCCATTGCAGCATCGTGTCGTAGGTGCGCCGGGCGTCGATCCGCACTTTGTCGGCGTTGCGGATATTGAGATCGACGATCTTGCCAAGCGCCTCCTGGGCCGCCTGGAACGGCAGGATCGTTTGTTCATTGAAATGCGTTCGCGCCTTGCCGGTTTCGCTGTCGCGGGAATAATTCAAGACGATCGTCGCCTCGCGCTCATAATTCGCCCAGTCGCGGCTGAACGCGTCATAGAGGTGGCGCTCCTCGTCGTTCGAGATCAGCGCCTGGTAGGCCTTTCGGGCCTCCGCCAGATTCTTCTGGCTCGCGAGAATGCCGGCTTCCGTGTGTTTGATGACGTCCTCATCCACGGCCATGGTGTGACGCAGCAGCGAGCCGCGCATATCGGCGGCCAGGGTGTTCATGGCGCTCGACCAGCGTACGCTCGGCAACTGGATCCGATTCACGTCCGCGAGCAACTCGCTCATCGTGCGGGCTTCCTTCACGCCCATCAGCCCGATCCCGACAGTCAGAAGAACCATCGCCGAAAACGCACCGATCAGCATTGCCTTGATGGAGAGCGCGCGCAAAAACATCATGATCTTCTCATCCGGTCAGCAAGGAGAACGCTGTCACACCAGGTGACGCGATAGGTCTCTTGTCTTATCGGCGGAGACGATTAACGAATCGTATGATTTGTCTGAAATTTCAGACAATATGCTCACAATTGAAAGACTACATGTCTGTTGAGAAGGCGAAAATGCGGGTGACGGTCTGTTAGATGACGACGATTCCGGCGTGCTTTGCCTTATTGTCCGGCTCCACGTGAATGGTCACGTTCGTATCCTTCATCTCGCCTTTGATGGCGCGTTCGACCCTGTCGCAAATGTCGTGAGCGTCGGTGACCTGCATATTGCCGGGAACGACGAGATGAAACTCGATGAAGGTGACGCGGCCGGCATGGCGGGTCCGCAGGTCGTGTGCCTCGATCGCACCCTCGGCATTGATGGAGATCAGCTCTTTCACCCGCGCGAGAGATTCGGGCGGCATCGCCTCGTCCATCAGACCGCCGACGCTCTCCTTCATGAGGCCCCAGCCCGACCAGAGAATGTTGAGGGCGACGACGGCGGCGAGAATCGGATCGAGCAAGTTCCAGCCCGTGACCGTCACGAGCCCTAGGCCGACGAGGACGCCGGCGGAGGTCACCACGTCTGTCAGAAGGTGCCGTCCGTCGGCCACGAGCGCCGGCGAGCGGTGCCGGCGTCCGGCCTTGATCAGAATATAGGACCAGCCGGCGTTGATGATCCCCGCCAATCCGTTGATGAGCAAGCCGGGGAGGGGCGCGTCCAGCGGTTGGGGCGTCAGGAAGCCGAAATACGCCTCGCGGAGGATCGACAGGGCGGCGAGGATGACGAGGACGCCTTCGAGCACCGCGGAAAAGTACTCCGCCTTGTGGTGGCCGTAGGGGTGGTTCGAATCGGCAGGTGTCGCGCTGACGCGAATTGCAACCAGCGCTGTGATGGCCGTGATTACATTGATGATGCTCTCGAGCGCGTCGGAATAGAGCGCGATGCTCCCCGTCAGGCGGAACGCGACATACTTCAGTCCGAGAACGACAAGCCCGACGAAAATGCTGCCGATGGCAAGTTTTTGAATCTTGTCCATGAGATGCCCGCAGACCCGTTCTTGAACATACCGGCCGCAATCTGCGAGCCCCGAATGTGACCGGTGCACCGAAAGCCGGTGTCGCCGCGATCACGTTCCGCTGTCTGGTTCGCCCATGTCCGACCGACAAGCGTTCAGAGGACGGCGACCAGAAAGAGATGCAGGCTTATAAGACGCCCAATTGGTTTCGCAAGTCTTTGTTTTTACTTGCAATTGGCTCGCAGAAGCGCGTTTGCCGCTCAGGCGTCGCCGGTCAGCTTGGCTTTCAGCTTGCGGTAATAGGCGGCGAGGGAGGGCCGCAGGACGATGCATTGCTCGATCTGCGGGAGCGCCTCTTCGGTTCGGCCTTCCTTGATCGCATCCACGAGTCGCCGATGGGTCTCCTCGAGTTCCGCGATCGCCGGATCCGATCGTTCGGCAGCGGGGGCAACGACGGTGAAGATGGCCGATTGCGTCGAGCGTCCCCGCACGGCGATCCGGTCGAGTTCGATCAGCACGTAATGCTCGCGGATCGCTTCTGCCGTGGCGGGTCCAAGGATGATCGAGACGCCGTATTCCTTCGATAGGCTTTCAAGCCGGGAAGCGAGATTGACCGTGTCGCCGAGCACGGAATAGTCGTAGCGCCAGCGCGAGCCGACATTGCCGACGACGCAATCGCCGGTGTTGATACCGACGCCGATGGCGAAAGTCGGCGCACCCTCGCCGCCTTCCTTCTTGAGCTCCTGGTTGAGTGCGACCACCGCATCCATCATGTGAAGGGCGGACCGCACGGCGCGCAAGGGATGATCGGGGCTCGGCAGCGGCGCATTCCAGAACGCCATGACGCAATCGCCCATATATTTGTCGATCGTGCCACCTTCCAGCAGCACCGCTCCCGACAAAGGGTCGAGCAGCCGGTTGATCAATGTCGTGAGGCGTTCGGGCTCGTCTTTCAGCCGCTCCGAGAGCGTCGTAAATCCACGCACATCGCAGAACAGGACCGACAGATTGCGTCTCTCGCCTCCGAGCTTGAGGGATCCCGGATTGCGTGCGAGCTGCGCGACGAGATCCGGCGACAGGTACCGCGAAAACGCTTCCGAAACCGCGTGGCGCAATTGTCGTTCGCGGGCGTAGTCGAGCCCGAAGCGCGTGCCGAAAACCCCGAGCATCGCGACGGCAGGCAGGGCGGGCGGCACCCACCACCGTCCGAAGCGCATGAGCGCCCAGGCGCCGACGACGAGCACCGATATCGCAAGTGCCGCAAGGGCAGTCGTGCGCCACGAAACGCCCCGCCAGCACAAGGCGGCGGCGAGAAATGCGGCCACCATGATCAGCGCGGAAGTGGCGACGGGCGAGGCTTGGGTGACGAAAAGCTTGTGGCGCAGATTGTCGAGGATCGTGGCCTGGATCTCGACGCCTGCGGTCAGGCTCCCGGTCGAGACCGTGTAGGGGGTCGGAAAAGTATCGACGGCCCCGCTGTCGGCGGCCGGCGCCGCCTTGAGACTGAGACCGACGAAGACGACACGGTCCTTGAAGAGACCCGGCGGCAGGAATTGCTCCGGGTCGAGTGCCTGGTAATAGGAGACGGTCGGATAGCTGCGGGGACCGCCGAAATACTGGATCAGCGCGCCCGGTGGCGCCTCGTGTACGGATGCGCCCGCGAGCCTGAGCGCCTGCGCGGCAAAACTGTCCGGTGACTGCGGCATGTGACGCAAATAGGCGTCACCATCGAGATCGACCGACGTGACACCTGCCGTGGCGCCCGCCTCCATGAACAGCGGCAGCGGCTCGACGCGGGTCGTCTGTGTCGCCTGTTCCATCGTCGTGGTGACATCGTCGGCGGCGAGAACCGTATCCGGACCGATGGCCCGTGCGAGCGCTTCGTCGGCGGCGTCGGTCGAGGGTTCGGCAAAGATGACGTCGAAGGCGATCACCTTCGCGCCGGCGGCGCGCAGCCGCTCGATCAGTTTGGCGTGGAGATCTCGCGACCACGGCCAGCGTTGCACGATCTCGCCGAAGGACGGCTCGTCGATGGCGACGATGGTGACGCCGGGTTGCGGCGGCGCAAGCGGCGCGATCGTCGAGAACATGTCGAAGAGCCGCGCCTCGACGAGTTGGACTGGCCGCAGGAGAGGCAACGGCATCAGCAGGATCGCTATCAATCCGGCGATGCCGATGCTGTTGCCGAAAGTGAGCGGCACCCCTTCCTTGCGTCTTGGACGAAGAAGCCGGAACAGGCGCCCGGCGAGCCCCGTCCGCATGTCAGAACCGGGCTTTGACGGTCGCCGCGACCGTGCGGCCGGTTCCCGGTACACCGAACGCAAGCTCATATTTCTCGTCGAAGATGTTGAGGAAGGACAGGCCCATGAACAGACGGCGGTCCGGCGTCTCCCATGTGATCGACGCATCGGTCGTCCAGAAATCGGCGAGCTTGGCCCCCGTCAGTCCACCCTTGCGGTCGCCGACGAACGTTTCGGCGACGGTGAGCTTGATGCGGCTCGGATGGACGAACGAAATTCCCGCGCGGGCAAATCGGCCGGCAACGAACGGCAAATCATGACCGAGCGACTCGTCCGATCGGATCTCCGTGTTGGTGACCCCGACCGTGCCGAAGACACCGATGCCGTAGCCGAGCCAGACGTTGGCCGTCGCCGATGCGCGGTCGATCCGGGATTTCGCGATGGACACGGTCTTCAGGGTGTCCGAGATCGGAAGCTCCAGGTCTTCTACGTCTTGCCTCTGATATTCCACTGCGGTGAAGAAATGAGGCGACCATTCCGCGTCCCAACGCGCGGCCAGGGTCTTGGCGCCGCCGCCCAGGGATGTCGGGAGGGAGTTCGGCACGAGACCGACCGTCGTCACCGGCGAAAGCGTGAAAGCCAGCGGCATGTTGCCGTCATGCTGATAGGAGGCGCGCAGCCATTGCCCATCGATGGGCGAGAAGCCGATGCCGACCCGTGGCGCGATCGCCACGTCGTTCGGCATTCCCTTGATGTCGAGGGCGGTCCGTTGAATGCCGGCCTGAATCTCGAACCGATCCGATGGACGCCAGAAAGCATCGGCATAGAGTCGGCTCGCGCTGAACGTCGCCGAGTCGCTCGTTGCAGTGTTGACCGGAATGACCTGGCCGGTCGTGATGTCGCCGATATAGCCGTTGACGAATGACGAGGCGAACGTCTTGCCGGCTTGGGCTTCGAGGCCATAGCGCAAGGTAAAGTCTTCGAAACCGATCGAATGGTTGATGGCGGCGACACCCCCCTCGACCATGTTGCGCTGCAAGGATTTGGCGAGAACGAAGAACGGGTAAGCCGCTAGGCTGGCTTCATTCTCGTAGCGCCGGTCGAGACCCCGATAACCGTAGATTGCCATTGTCAGCACATTGCGGTCGCTGAAGCTGTGGCTCCACCCGCCGCCTGTCTGCATGGTCGTCGTATCCTGCCGACCTGCGAAATCGACCAACGGCTTGTTGATGGTCGCAACGCCCGGGGTGAGCTGCGAGGCCGACGCGAAGGCGACGAAGCGATCGGAAGCCGAGGGCGCCGCGCCGATGAAGAACGAGGCAGAATCCGCGTTGGACCTGTTATAAGTGGCCCGACCGTCGAGCTCCGTGCGTCCCGCAGAGAAGGAGAACGACAGGGGCAGCGGCGTGTTGGTGTAGCCCTGGACCGAAGCGTCTGCTTCCCAACCRATTTTCCCGTCCCTGAAAACGGCTCCGGCGCCGACCTGGGTATCGAGGAAAGGCCGGCGGATAAGATCGATGCGCCCGATCCGTCCCGACACGGCAAGCGGATCGAAGAACAATCCCTGCATGGTCAAGGTGAAGGCCGTGAGGTCGGATTCGTTGTTTTCAATCGAATCGGTGGTCGGGCGGGACGTGAAAACGTTCGGCCGCTGCGCCGCCGCCTGATCGAAATAGCTCGATCCTGTAAACGGATCGAACGTCCGGTCCCCATAATAGCGGCCCCACTCGCTCAGGCTGAGAAAGCGATAGGCTTGTGCGGGATAGGACCCGGCGTTCTTGTTGACGGCGATGCCGGCGAAATCTCCGCCGCGGTTGCGGTAGCGCTGGAGGGTTTCGCGGGCGGCTATGATCGCTTCGTCGGCCCTGTACTGATCGAGCGCGATAGCTGTCCGCACGGTCGAGACGACGGGATCGTTCGGATCGAGCCGGTCCGCATTGTCGAGTGCCTGTTGCGCGAGTGCTTCGTCGCCATTCTGGTAATAGGCAATCGCCGTCAACAGCAGTCCCTGCGAGAGGGCGGGATTGGCTGCCGAACCGGCGAGGATCGATTCGATCGCCTTGTCCATTTCGCCGGTCTGCAGATAGTAGCGACCCTTGGCGATATATCCGGCACTGAACGAGGGATCGAGAGCCATCGCTTTGTCGATGAGAGCGCCRGCTTCCGCGACCCGGTTCTGATCGAGCAGGTCGATCGCGAGATTGGCATACGCGACGGGGCTTTCCGGATCGACCTCGATCGCGCGGCGGAAGGCCTGTTCGGCCGCAATCGGGCGGTCTCGTGTGGATTCGATCAAGCCGAGGGAATTCCACACCGAGGATTGACCCGGCGCGATTTCAGCCGCCTTGCGCAGTTCCGCCGCGGCGGCTTTCAGTTCGCCGTCGATGTCGCCGCGCAGAAAGCTGCTGGCCAACAGGACGTCCGGATCGTCCGGATCGATCGCCCGCGCGTCGTTCACTGCCTTGCGCAATTCCTCGCGGCGGTTGAGGGCGAGAGAAAGCTGGGCGTCGAACACGGCGACTTCGGCGTCGTTGGGGAAGCGTTTACGTGCCGCTTTCACCACCTCGGCCGCTGTCGGCAGATCCTGCTTGAAGGCGACGATATAGGCATGCGCGAGCGTGGCGAGCGGATCGTTGGAAGCGATCATCGGTTCGGCATAGACTTGGTGCGGATTGGCGAGGGACAGAGCGATGTAGCGGCCATAGGCAGCTGCGACGCGTCGGCGGCCGGTGACATTGCGTTCGGCGCGGGCAAAAAGTGTAGCCGCATCGGACCAGCGCCGTTCCGCACCCGCGACAAGGGCATCGACGAGGTCGGCACGAGCCCGCTGCGCCGTGCTCAGCGACTTGCTCCTGGCTTGCGCGAGGGAGGCTTGCGCGACGGCGCGACCATCCAAGGACAGGGCGATCTCGGCGAGGTTCAACCAATCCTCGGCTCCGCGTTGCGCCGGTGGGATGCTCTCGATGCGCGCACGTTCGGCGCGCATGGGGGCGCCCTTCAGCGCACTGGCCGGCATGACCGTGAAGGCGTCGCGCAAAGCGAGATAGAACAGCATCTGCTCGCGGTCGCTCGAATTCACGAGAATGAACTTCGTCGGCGCCGAACCGATCGAGGCGACGGCACCTTCGCCTTGGTTCACTGTCACCGACCCTTGGGCATTGCGCAGCTCCACGACGCCCTCGAGGACGACGAGCGAGGTCTTGCCGGATCCGTCGACGGTCAGGGACCAATCGGTCCCGCGGATCGCCGCCACCGCCGCGGGCGTCTTGATGTCGACGCCCGAGCCACCGCGGGCCGCGCGCGCCCAGACGTTGCCGGCCTGAAGGTCGAGTTGGGTCGTGCCACTTCCGCTTGCCGCAACGTCACGGACCGTCAGGGTCGAATTGCGCCCGACGCGAATTTGGGTCCTATCGGCAAAGAGAATGGCGAGGTTGCCGATCGCATTGGTGCGCAGGCTGTCACCGTCGAGCAAATCCTGCCTGACTTCGGCTGGTTGCCAGTCGCCGGCCTTCACGAAGCGCAACTCTTCGCCGCCCTTGGCTGCCACGATGGATCCGGCCGCCTGACCCTGGCGGGCGACGGGGGATTGCGCGAGCGCCACGCCGATCGACAGGGCGAAGGCGCTTGTTGCCGTTAGGAAATGCATCAGGCGAGAGGGCATTGGACTGACCGGAAAGACTACAACATAGCAAGGCGGGAGCACCTTACTTAGGGACAGACCAACATCAAAGAGGATTTAGTCCTGAACCGCCGTGTTATGAAACACAGTGTAAATTTCAGGGAAATCACCCGATTGGATGATACGGGCGCGATTCGTCCTATACGATCGGACGATCGACTTTTGCCAGCATGAGTTTTTGCTTCAGGTCGTTCTGGGCGAACGGCTTTTGAAGGACCGGCCGGTTGCGGAACGAATCCTTGATCCCGGCGCTGCCGTAACCGGTGGAAAACACGAAGGGGATCGAGCGCTGCACAAGAGCCTCGGCCACAGGATAGATCGGTTCGCCGGCGACATTGACGTCGAGAATTGCGATGTCGACGACTTCGCGCGCGACGGCGTCGAGCGCGGCCGACAGACGCGCGGCCGGTCCGATGACCTCACAACCGAAATCGAGCAGCATGTCTTCCAGGAGCAGCGAAATCGCGGCTTCATCCTCGACCACGAGGACACGCAACCCCTTCAACTCGTCCCCACCGATCAGACTCTCGGACACAGGTATTCTTTCTTTTGGTTAACGCCGACGCCGGATCCCACTCTAGGCTGTGATTGCACCTGCGCCAAGTGGTAGGGAAGCCTCGACCGCTCTGATTCGACCGGTTGTACCATTTCCCAACCGGAAGGCAAAAGTATCTGAAATCGTGGAGAAAACTGCGACAGGCTTGCCGCGTGCGACGGCCTCGGTCATCACTCTGAGGTGAAGTGTTGCAAACGGGGCGGCAGCAGACCACTTTTCGAGTGGCCGAGCGTGGTGTCTCGCCGCACCGCTTTCACCGGAATTGCCCTGCATATTTCCCCATGCGCATGATGTTTCGCATCATCTGAGCGAGTGTTCGGTCTCCATGTCCCTCATCGAAAATCTGCGCGACCTGTTCAGGGACGCCGTCTCGGCCGACACGTCGGAGGAGCAGGATCAGCGCATTACCGTTGCGTCCCTTCTCATTCTCGTGGCGCAGGCGGACGGCCGCGTCATGAATGTCGAAGAGCGCGGCCTCTCGGTCCTGCTTCAATCCTATTTCGGATTGTCGGAGGACAGCGCTTCACGCCTGCTGGACCGGGCAGCCGAAATTGGCAGCGAACTGGACCCTGCGACGTCTCTCGCGGATCGCATTCTGCAGGACATCGCGTTCGACGAGCGCCCGAATCTCCTCGTGCTGGCTTACCGCGTCGCCGCCATCGACGGGAACGTCCACGAATTCGAGGATGATTTGATCTGGCGCATCGGCCGGTTGCTCAATTTCTCGGACGCGGAAATCGTTGCCCTCAAGGTGGAAGCCTTGAAAAACCTGTCCCCGGGTGAGGCGCATGGCTAGAACCGCCGACCCCGCTCCGATCCTCGTCGTTCTCCATCAGGAGCACTCGACGCCCGGGCGGGTCGGGCGACTTTTGCGGGAACGTGGCCACATTCTCGATATTCGACGTCCCCGCTTCGGTGACCCGTTGCCGCCGACGCTCGCCGATCACGCCGGCGCGATCATTTTCGGCGGCCCGATGAGTGCCAACGACGAGGAGGATTTCGTCAAGGCGGAGATCGACTGGGTTTCCGTACCTTTGAAAGAGCAAAAGCCGTTCCTGGGGCTCTGCCTCGGCGCGCAGATGTTGGCGAAGCATCTGGGAGCCTCGGTCTGGGAGCACCCGACCGGTCGTGCGGAGATCGGCTATTACCCGCTCCTTCCGACCAAGGCCGGCGAGGCGCTGAGCGATGTATGGGGCACCCGGTGGCCGACCCATGTCTATCATTGGCATCGGGAGGGATTCGACTGCCCGTCCGGGGCGGAGACGTTGGCGACCGGGGATGATTTTCCGACCCAGGCGATCAAGGTTGGTCCGGCGGCCTATGGCCTGCAATTCCATCCGGAGGTGACCCACGCCATGATCTGCCGCTGGACCGTCATCGCGGCCGAGCGTCTCGCCATGCCGGGCGCGCAGGACCGAATCCGTCAGATCGAAGGTCGCTATCTCTACGATCCGCACGTGTCGCGGTGGCTCGATCTCTTTCTCGACCATTGGCTTGACGGTGCGTCAGTTGCGACACCGGTCGCCTGACGATCAGGTCGGGTCGAACGTGAACGGTGAGATTCCGCGCGTCATCTCGTCGACAACCAACGTGTGCATCAACGGCGGCGCGGCGCGTTGGGGGCACGCGACCCGATCGCAAAGGCGGCAATTGATGCCGATCGGTGTCGGATCGGGCGCCGCGAGATCGAGACCGCGCGCATAGACGAGTCGATGGGCGTATTTCAGCTCGCAACCGAGACCGACCGCGAATTGCCGGTCAGGCATGCCCCACGGCGTCGAAGCGCGGCTGACGGCGCGGGCGGCGGAGAACCAGCGCGATCCGTCGGGCAGCTCGACGATCTGCGTCACGGTCTGCTCAGGAGTCTTGAATGTCGCGTGGACGTTCCAGAGCGGGCAGGTGCCGCCGTACTGAGAAAACGGAAATCGACCGGAGGAGAATCGCTTCGAAACGTTCCCGGCGGAATCGACCCGAATGAGAAAGAACGGAATGCCGCGTGCGCCCGGCCGCGCCAGAGTGGTGAGGCGGTGCGCGACCTGTTCGAAGCTCGCGCCGAAGCGCGCTGCCAGAACTTCCACATCATAGCCGAGCGCCTCCGCGGCCGTATGGAATTTGCCGTAGGGCATCATCAACGAGCCCGCGAAATAATTGCCGAGCGACACGCGCAGGAGTTTGCGCGCCGGCCCGTCGGTCGGTTCGAGGTTCGCCGCGAGCGCATCGATGGTTTCGCGCATTTCCGCGAAGGCGAGTTGATAGGCGGCCTGAAACGTTCGTCCCGACGGATCGACGAGCTCGGAAATGAGCAATTGACGGCGATGGTGATCGTATCGCCGCAAGCTGTCGGACATGACGTCGATCGGCATGACGCGCACCCGAATGCCGTGTTTGGCACGCAGTCGCTCGGCGATGGCAAAAAACGGTTCGTGTCCCGTCAACTGCAAGTCGGATGCGAGTGCTTCGGCTGCTTCGTCGAGTTCGGCGAAATGGTTCTTGGCGTCCTGAATCAGGTCGCGGACGCGGTCGATAGGGTTGACCTGCGGCGCATCCTCGGCGCGATCGCGGTCGCTCACGTGCGGGGCCGTCATCTCGCTCGCGCCCCGCATGCCCACATAGGCGCGATAGAGCCGGTTGATGGCATCGACCACGCTCGGCGCGCTCTCCGCGAGCTCACGGATTTCGAGACGGGCGACCGGAGCGTTTCGGAAGAGCGGATCCGCGAAGATCTCTTCCACCTCCGACACCGCGCGCTCATGGTCGTCGGCGGCGAACTCGCGTGGGTCGAGAGAATAGGAATGGGCGAGGCGGATCAGGACCTGCGCCGTGATCGGCCGCTGGTTCCGTTCCATGAGGTTGAGATAGCTCGGCGACAGGCCGAGCTCCTCCGCCATTCCCGCCTGGGTCAGATTGCGCTCGCGCCGCAGTCGCTTCAGCCGCGGGCCGACGAAAAGCTTGCGTCCTTCGTCTGTCATGTAAATTTCTTTACAAATTTACACATTGCATCTTGTCATCGTGTGACACCGTGACTTTTGTTTGGATCAGAAGGGATTGCAAGGATTTCAAGGGCGTTCATAACTATGATCAACGATCGATTGTCGAGGCAGACTGCGTCTCGATGCCGATTTTGTCAAGAAATGTAAACGAAAGGAGTAATGATGTCGACGCAAACCCAACCGACAACTTTCGAGGAATTGGTCCCGGCAGCGCCCAAGGGCCGATTCGACGGTGTGCGTCGCTCCTATTCCGTGGCGGATGTCCTCCGTCTCCGTGGGTCGTTCCCGATCGCTCAGACGCTCGCCGAACGCGGGGCGGAGCGGCTTTGGCAACTCCTTCACGAGCGGCCCTACATCCATTCCCTTGGTGCGATGACGGGCAACCAGGCCATGCAGATGGCCCGCGCCGGTCTGGAGGCCATTTATCTTTCCGGGTGGCAGGTGGCGGCGGATTCCAACGTGGCGGGCGCCATGTATCCGGATCAATCGCTCTATCCAGCGAATTCAGGGCCGGAACTGTGCCGCCGCATCAATCGCACACTTCAGCGTGCGGACCAGATCGAGCACGCGGAGGGCGGTGCGAAGCGTGAATGGTTCCTGCCGATCGTCGCCGATGCCGAGGCAGGTTTTGGCGGACCGCTCAATGCCTTCGAGATCATGAAGGCGTATATCGAAGCCGGTGCCGCCGGCGTGCATTTCGAAGATCAGCTCGCGTCCGAAAAGAAATGCGGCCATCTCGGCGGCAAAGTGTTGATCCCGACATCAGCCCACGAACGCAATCTCACCGCCGCGCGCCTCGCCGCCGATGTCATGGGGACTTCGACGCTCGTCGTTGCCCGGACGGATGCGGAATCCGCAAAGCTCATCACGTCCGATGTGGACGAACGTGACCGGCCGTTCATCGAGCCCGACAGCCGCACGGCGGAAGGGTTCTTCCGACTGAAGGACGGGACGGGGCTCGATCATTGCATCGCTCGCGGACTGGCCTACGCGGAAGTGGCGGATCTCCTGTGGTGGGAAACGTCCCATCCCGATCTCGACGACGCGCGCAAATTTGCGGAAGCCGTGCACAAGGAGCATCCCGGCAAGCTTCTCGCCTACAATTGCTCGCCGTCATTCAACTGGAAAAAGAAGCTCGACGAGGCCACCATCGCCAAGTTCCAGCGCGAACTCGGTGCCATGGGTTACAAGTTCCAGTTCGTCACGCTCGCGGGTTTCCACCAGCTCAATTTCGGCATGTTCGATCTCGCCACCCAATACCGCGATCGCGGCATGGGCGCCTATTCGGAGCTGCAGGTGCGCGAGTTCGATGCGGAGCCGCAAGGCTACACCGCAACGCGCCACCAGCGGGAAGTCGGCACCGGCTATTTCGACCAGGTGTCGCTCGCCATCACTGGCGGCGCGTCCTCGACGACGGCGATGAGCGAATCCACCGAAACCGCGCAGTTCCAATCCAGCCCGAAACTCCAAGCGGCCGAGTGACACCACTTTTCAGAGACAAGGAGATAGCCATGAACAAGATCCGTTATTGGGTTGTCGGCGGCGAATACACCTCCACCGATTTCGAATCCCTCATCCAAGGCACCGAGCGCGTCGTCGGCCCCTTCGAGACGCGCGGCGACGCCGAGCGGACCTGGCGGTATATGTCGGAAGATCACCGGCCGCAGGCTCAAGTGCGTTTCACGATCGCGCAGGAAGCGTCGTTCCTCGCGCAAGCCTGACACCGCAACCCGACAGAGACCGAACTGACGGCCGGCTCCCCCAGCCGGCCGACCTCCAGCACCGCGCTTCCCCGGCGCGGTGCTTTTTTGTTTGCCGCCCGGCCGGAGCTATGCCACTCCCTGCGCAAACGTGATCAGCTTCAAATAAGTGAAGCGCGATGTCGTCCGAAAGCCGTTTCGTGCTTTTCGGCATGACGCCTCAGGGGGATTACATGGCCGATTTCATTCTGGCGATCGATCAGGGCACCACGTCCTCGCGGGCGATCGTGTTCGATGGGGAATACCGCATTCGCGGGGTCGGTCAGCAGGAGTTTCCGCAACATTTCCCGCGCTCCGGCTGGGTCGAACACGATCCGGAGGACCTTTGGCGCACGGTGGTGGCGACGATGCGTCGGGCGCTCGCCGATTCCGCGCTCGCCGCAAGCGACATTGCTGCCATCGGCATCACCAATCAGCGTGAGACCGTCGTGGTATGGGATCGCGCCACCGGCAAGGCGATCCACAATGCCATCGTCTGGCAAGACCGCCGCACGGCGGACATCTGCGACAGGCTGAAGGCCGACGGCGCCGAGCCGATGATCACCGAGCGAACGGGCCTCATCGCGGATTCGTATTTTTCCGCGACCAAGGCCGCTTGGATCCTCGATCACGTGGATGGCGCGCGGGTCCGAGCCGAGCGCGGCGAACTGGCATTCGGCACGGTCGATACCTGGCTCCTATGGCGGCTTACGGGCGGCAAGGTGCACGCCACCGACGCGACCAACGCCTCGCGGACCATGTTGTGCAATATCGACACCATGGAATGGGACGAGGATCTGTTGCGGCTCTTGCGCGTACCGCGTGCCATGCTCCCGCAGATCAAGAATTGCATCGACGATTACGGAGTAACAGAGGCCGGTCTGTTCGGCGTCTCCGTGCCGATCCGCGGCATCGCGGGAGACCAGCAGGCGGCGACCGTAGGGCAGGCCTGTTTTGCGCCCGGCATGCTGAAATCGACCTACGGCACCGGCTGCTTCGCCCTCCTCAACACCGGAGGGGATCGCGTCGCCTCGTCCAACCGCCTGCTGACCACCGTGGCCTATCGGCTCGCGGGTAAAACCACCTATGCGCTCGAAGGCTCGATCTTTATCGCTGGCGCAGCGGTGCAATGGTTGCGCGATGGGCTGCACATCATCGAACGCGCCGAGCAATCCGGCGCCTTCGCGGCGGAGGCCGATCCCGAGCAGGAGATTTATCTCGTCCCGGCCTTCACCGGCCTTGGTGCGCCCTGGTGGCGAGCGGATGCGCGCGGGGCGCTTTACGGCCTCACACGCAACACCGGCCCCCGCGAAATCGCTCGCGCCGCCCTGGAAGCCGTCTGTTTTCAGACGGGGGACCTCCTCGCCGCGATGCGCCAGGATTGGGCCGCACAGGACAAGACCGCTACGAGCGAGACGGTGCTCAGGGTCGACGGCGGAATGGTGGCAAGCGATTGGACGCTGCAGCGTCTGGCCGACATCCTCAACAGCCCGGTCGATCGCCCGGTCGTCCTGGAAACGACGGCGCTCGGTGCGGCGTGGCTTGCGGGACACGGCGCTGGCGTCTGGCCCGACCAAGAAGGTTTTTCGAAAAGCTGGCGCCTGAACCGGCGCTTCCACCCGACCATGGCCGAGGACAAACGTCAGAAGGCCATCAAGGGTTGGAATCTCGCGGTCCAGCGGACGATCTGGACCGGGGAGTAGGCCGGTCCCGCTGCATTGCAGCGGGCTGGATCAGGAGCAATTGACGGGGCGACGCGTTAACATAGGAGATGCGTCGGGCCAAACCTTGGACCGATAGCCGAGCCGTCCCGGAGGTCGCGCCATGAGCGACACGCAGACCCTGCTCAATGTTCTGCGCCAATCGGCCGATGCAGAAGTGGCGGGTGCCATCGAGCGCCTGATCGCCGACGCGCCGGACCGGGCGCTCAACCGCATCAATGTTCTGAGCTTTGCCGCCAAAACCGGGCTCGACGAGGAAAAGGTGATCGCGGCCTTCCTGCATTCCGCGCGGTTGGGCTTGTTCGAATTGTCGTGGAACGTCCTGTGCCCAGGGTGCGGCGGCGTTCTCGACGCGGGTACGACGCTGCAAACGGTCGATCAGGAGCAGTACAGCTGCGCCCTGTGCGCTGCGGGTTATGAGCCGACGCTCGACGAAATGGTGGAAGTCACCTTCACCGTCAGTCCCCGGGTCCGCAAGATTGCTGCGCACGAGCCGGACAAGCTTCCGATGTGGGAGTACGCACGACAGATTTTCTGGAGCTCGGGGGTCGACCTCCCGGACGACCTCGAAGCGGTTCTCGACGACGTCATCATCGATTCCGTAGAGCTTCCTCCAGGCGAACGAGCCATCCTGTCCCTGCAACTCCCCGCGCAGTTCGTGATCATTTTCGATCCCGTCACGCATGCCTCGCAGTTCATCGACGTGAAAGGTGAGCCGACGCGGGAGCGCCAGTCGGTGTCGCTGGTGATCAACGACGCCCATGCCCACCATGAGACGCTGGAGTTGCGCCCCGGGCCGCTACGCCTGTCGCTCGAGAATCGCTCGGCCCGGCGCGCCCTGCCGGCCATCTGGATCGCGAACGACAAGCTGCACGATCTCATCGGTCACAGACGGCCGTTCCTGACCGCCAAACGGCTTTTGACCAATCAGACGTTCCGCGACATCTATCGCACCGAAACGCTCGACATCGATCAGCGGCTGAAGATCACGAGCTTGACCTTCCTGTTCACCGATCTCAAAGGCTCGACCGAGCTCTATGAGAGAGTCGGAGACCTCGTCGCCTATGACATCGTGCGCACGCATTTCAAAGTGCTGCACGATATCGTCTCGTCCGAAGCCGGAGCTGTGGTCAAGACCATTGGCGACGCAGTGATGGCGACGTTCCCGACACCGGACCGAGCCATTGCGGCGGCCTTGCGCATGCGCGATGCCATGCGACACCTGAACGAGGAGCGTGGGAGCGAGGACCTTCTCCTCAAGATCGGCATCCACGAGGGGCCATGCCTCGCCGTGATGCTCAATGATCGCCAGGACTATTTCGGGCAGACGGTCAATATCGCCTCGCGGGTGCAGAACCTCGCCATGTCGCGCTCCATCTTCGCCACCGGCGCCGTCGTCGAAGACCCGCAGGCGTCCCATCTGATCGCGGCGCAGGGTCTGCGGCCGATGCAGCAGCGTACCTCGCTGCGCGGAATCAACGACGCGTTCGCCGTCTACGAGATTCCGTGACCTTCGCTTCTTGTCACTCCGCCGACAGATTGGCGAGGATCGAGCCATCCGCCTTGATCGTGCGGATTGCGATCGTCGTGGCGAACCGTTGAACACCCGGTAGCCGCCACAATTCCTGGCGCAAGAGATCGTCCAGCTTCGTCATGTTGCGTGTCAGAACCTGCAAAAGGTAGTCAGCCTCGCCGACGGTAGCGTAGGCGGYAAGAATGCGAGGATGTTTGACGACGGCTTGTTCGAATGCCTCGTGCCGATCGAAGGCGATCGTCACCTGCACGAAAGCGGTCGTCTCCAGCCCGAGCTTCATCGGATCGACCACGGCCTTGTAGGATTGGATGACGCCCTGGTCTTCCAACCCCTGAACCCGTTTCCAACAGGGAGACTTCGAAAGCCCGACGCGTTCGCCGAGGTCAGCGAAGGACAGCCGTCCCTCCGCTTCGAGATTGGTGAGCAGCGCGAGATCGATGCGGTCCATATCGGTTTTCCGAAAATACAAAATAGAGAACAATGTGCTCCATTCTACCCCGCACCCGCCCCGAATGAAACCAATGTTCTCGTCCTTCGATGTTATCCTCCTTCTGAAGCGGAAATCACGAGGGCGCCACGACGATGGATCGGCAAAAATTCTACGCGCTCATGTCGGGACGGGCGGAGCTCGATTACGAGGTCTATCTTTCAACGGACAAGCTGCTGGGTTGCCAGAAGCCGTTCGATCAATTCGTCAATCGCGACGAATTACAGTTTCAGGTCGTCCATCAGGTCGAAGAACTGTGGATGAAGCTGATCGCCTATACCCTCCTCGACATCGACGATGAACTGGCCGCCAAGGCCACCCATCGGGTCGTCACGCTGTTCGACCGTTGCAACCGCATTCTTCGCCTCATGACGGATCAGCTGACCTTGCTCGAGACGATGTCTCCCAAGGACTACCAGCAGATTCGCCTGCAACTCGGCAATGGCAGCGGCCAGGAATCACCGGGTTTCCGTATTCTGCAGCACATGCCGCCCCACCTCTGGCAAACCTACGATGCACACTACCTGAAGGCGGCCGGGCGAACCGTGCGCTCCGTCTACGACGATACCTACGCGCACGACGACGCCTATGCGGTGGCGGAGTGTCTGATGGAGTTCGACGAACTGTTTCAGAAATTCCGCTGGCACCACCTGTTCCTGATTCATCGGACCATCGGCATGGGCTCCGCCTCGCTGAAGGGTCGCTCCGTCGATCTTTTGCAGCAGGGCGCCAAGCATAGGTTCTTTCCGGAGCTCTGGGATGTCCGCTGCGCCATGACGGACGCGTGGGGCGCGTCGTATGGCCGGGTCCGCGAAAGCCTGTCCGGAGATGAAGCGGAGATCGGACCAGCCCGCCATCACGGTTGAAAAAAGTCCCAAGGAAATTTGAAAGCAAGAGCCGGAGTGCGCTAACTTGCCGGTTCGGGCAGCGCGGTACCGATGCCGCGCAGCAGAGCCGCAGAAGGACCTTGAACATGCCTCGTGAAGCAAAATCCGCAATCCGCGTCGGCGTTGGCGGGTGGACGTTCGAACCCTGGCGCGGCGTCTTTTACCCCGATGGACTGACCCAGAAGCGCGAACTCGAATATGCGAGCCGGCAGCTGACCTCGATCGAGRTCAACGGCACCTATTACGGCTCGCAGAAGCCGGAAAGCTTCGCCAAATGGCATGAGGAGACCCCGGACGATTTCGTTTTCGCCCTCAAAGGACCCCGCTTCGCCACCAACCGGCGCGTTCTCGCGGAGGCCGGCTCCTCGATCGAACGATTCCTCACGAGCGGCATCCTGGAATTGAAGGACAAGCTGGGTCCGATCAACTGGCAGTTCATGGCGACCAAGCAATTCGATCCTGGGGATTTCGAGGCCTTCCTCAAGCTGCTGCCACCGAGCGTCGAGGGCCGAAAGCTCCGACACGCCGTGGAGGTGCGCCATGATAGCTTCAGGCATCCGGAATTCGTCGCCATGACCCGCGATCATCATGTCGCCGTTGTGACTGCTTGCGATTCCGACTTCCCGCAAATTGCCGATGTGACGGCACCGTTCGTCTATGCCCGCCTCATGGGCACGAGCGAGCACGAGAAGGCGGGTTATGCGCCAAAAGCCCTCGACCAATGGGCTGAAAGGGCGAAAGTGTGGGCGAAGGGCGGCGTGCCGAAAGGGCTCGATCACGTGGGCGAACAGCCCAAGCAAACGGGCGCGCACGACGTTTTCCTCTATTTCATCAGCGGTCACAAAGTAAAGAATCCGGCTGCCGCGACGGCGTTGATCGAGCGCTTGAAATAAGCGGCTGACGATCGGCGAAAGATCCAAGCGGCACGGCGATATCGGCCGGCAGTTGGCATCGGCGCCGTCTGCACGTAGTTTGATCCGGATCCGTCATGGGGGATTGGTCGTGCCAGCGCGCCAAGACGTCGCCACCGTTCGCTCGGACCGGTTTCGAGGGACCGTGAACCTTTGGCTCATCCTCTTTTGCGTCTGGCTCTTTATCGCCTCATCTTTTGACAAAGATGTCCTCGTCGCCGGCRCAATCGTGTCCGCCGCGATCGCCGTCGTATTCGCCAGCACAACGGAAATTTGGGGAACCATTCGTTGGACGCCCCGGAAAATCTACCATTTCATCGCTTATACGAGCGTTCTCGTCGTCGAGATGGTGCGGGCCAACCTCAACATGCTGCGATACGTCTACGCTCCGCGCATCGCGATCGAGCCTGCGATCGTGGTGGTGAAAACCCGCTTGAAATCGCCGGTGGGACGATTGGCCCTCGCCAACTCGATCGCGCTGACACCGGGCTCCCTTGTGCTCGATATGGAGGGAGACACCCTCTTCATCCATTGGCTGGATCTGCAAACCACCGATCCGGAAGAGGCCACGCGGCAGATCGTAGGACCCTTCGAGAAGCATCTGGAGGTGGTCTTTGGCTGAACACATCTTGCAACTCGCGGCCGCACTGATCTTCTTCGGGATCGCCTTCTCCGTGGTCCGCCTCATCCTCGGCCGCACGCTGATCGACCGCATCGTGGCGATCGACACGCTGACAGTCATCTCGATCGCGCTCATTGTGCTGTATGCGCATCTCGCCGAGCGTTTCGTCTATCTCGACGTCGCATTGGTCTACGGTTTGCTCAGCTTTCTCGGTGTGCTGGCGACCGCGCGTTACCTCCGAAAGGGGCTGTGAGCACCATGCTGGAACTTCTCGTCATTCTCATCTGCGGCAGCGTCGTCGTCAGCGCTATCCTTGCCGTCACTCTGAAGAATCTCCTGCCTGCGATCATCAGCGCCGGCCTCGCCAGTCTCTTTGCCTCGGTGGCCTACGTACTGCTCGCGGCACCCGACGTCGCGATGGCAGAAGCCTCCATCGGTTCCGGTCTTGCGACTGTGATTTTCCTCTACACGTTGCGCAAAACCGGTCACGGCAGAACCGCCAATGCGAAAGACTAGGACGTGACAGATCTCATCGGGAGCCTGCTGGTGTTGGCGGGGGCATTCTTTCTGTTCTCCGCAGGCCTTGGCCTCGTGCGCATGCCGGATTCGTTCACGCGGATCCAGGCCGGAACGAAAGCTTCGACGCTCGGCAACATTCTCGTGCTGGCGGGCCTCGGATTCTATCATCCGGAGTGGACATTCAAGCTGTTGCTCGTCGCCTATTTCGTGCTGATGACGAACCCCATTTCCTCGCACGCCCTGTCGCGCGCCGCGCATGCGATGCGCGTTCCCATGGCGCCCTCGACAGGCCGTGACGCCTTGCGCGAACGAGAGGACGATTCAGATCCGAAAGGGAGTGGGACTTGATCCGGCGCGGTCTCATCGTTCTTGCGGTCGTTGCGTTCGCGCTGATCTTCGCCCAGCTCGGGGTGGGATACCAAGAGCAGAATGAATTGCGTACTCTCGCGCGATATTACGTCGAGAATGGCCCCGCTCTTCTCGGCGCGCCGAACGTCATTACCGGGGTGCTGATCACCTTTCGCGGTTTCGACACCCTTGGCGAGGTCGCCGTGCTGTTCATGGTAGCGGCGAGCGTCGGCTTCCTGCTCGCCGGAGGGAGCGAAAAAATCGTGGCGGAGAAGCGCCGGCCAGCGAGCGAGATCGTCGAGAGCGGCGCAAAGGTCTTGCTGCCGCTCATCTTTTTATTCGGCGCCTACGTGATCATGCACGGCCATCTGTCGGCCGGCGGAGGATTCCAAGGCGGCGCTATCGTCGCCTCGGGGGCCATGCTGATGCTGCTCGCCTGGCCGGATCTGGTGGTGCCTCAGGCCCGGTTGAGCATGACCGAATCCGCCGCCGGCGTTTCGTATGTCATCGTCGGCATTCTCGGCCTCCTTCTGGGAGCCGGCTTTCTCGACAGCCGCATTTTACCGCTCGGCGAGTTCGGTGCTGTTCTCAGTGCGGGGGCCATTCCGATCATCTCTATCTTGCTCGGCATCAAGGTGGGCGCGGAGTTGACTGTCATCATCGACCGATTCCGCAGCTGAACCGATCCCACGAGGCATGTTGAACGTGATCGATCTGCCCATATCCACCGCGGTCCTCGCCACCGGCTTCGCCCTTATTCTTGTCGGTATGTGGGGTGTCCTCACGAACCGCAACATCCTGCGGATGATCGTCGGTTTTTCCCTCATCGACACGGGCATCCACATGGTGATGGTCGCAACGGGCTACATCACTGGGGGCACGGCGCCGATCATCGACGAAGCGCTCAGCCGATCCGAGGCGGCTGCGCGGGCGGTAGACCCCATTCCCTCGGCACTGGCCGTGACCGCTATCGTGATCGGGTTCTCCGTGACGGCCATCATGCTCGCCTACGCGGTCCGGCTCTATCAGGCCAAGGGATCGCTCGTCATCGACGACTTCACGGAGTCGAAATGGTGAGCGCCCTCTTTCATCCCTTGAACATCTTCATTCTCGGTCTCGGCGCCGGTTTCGCCCTTCCGCTTCTGGCAAATATCGGCAGTCACGCGCCGCGCGCGGGCTTCGCTGTCGCGCTCGCGGGGATGTTCGTCGTCACCGTCGCTTCGCTCATTGCGCTCGGCGGCGATATGCCGGCAATCGAGATTTTTACAGGCGGCGGCCTGCCGCCGTTCACGATCAATCTGCGGTTCGGAATAGCGGAGGGATTTTTTGTCCTCTGCATCAATGCGATCGCGATTCTCGGCGCATGGCAGATGTGGCCACGGTTGCGCGAGAGCTATTCCGCAATGCTGCTTTTTCTGATCCTTACCATGGGCCTCAGCGGCATGGTGATGACCAGAGACCTGTTCAATCAGTTCGTGTTCCTCGAGATCGCATCCATCGCTACCTATGGCCTGTTCGGTCTGCAAGGCGGATCGGCCGCGCTTGGCGCGAGCTTCAAATACATCATGGCGACCGTCGTGGCGTCGAGCTTCTTTCTGCTTGGCACGACCCTGTTGTACTACGTCACCGGGACCCTGAATATCGATGCGCTGATCGAGGGTCGCGCCGCTATTGCGGGTCCCGTCGGATCGGCTGCGCTTCTTCTTCTGCTCGGATGTCTTCTCATCGAGCTCAAGCCCTTTCCTGCCAATGGCTGGGGGCTCGACGTCTATGAGACTTCGGTCAGCGGCGTCGCGGCTCTTGTTTCGGTGAGTGTTTCGGCCGGCATTCTCTTCACGCTGTTCAAGCTTTCGCCCCTGTTCGAGAATCAACTTGGCCTCATCGCGCTATCTGGCGGCGTCACTTTCCTTGCTTCAAATCTGATCGGCCTCAGACAAACGAACGTCCAACGTCTTCTTGGCTACTCCTCGATCGGACAGATCGGTCTGCTGACGCTTGCCTTTGCGCTGCTCAACCAGCTCGACGCACAAGCCGCGATCCCGCTGGTCTGCGGTGGGCTCTTTCTCAATCATCTCCTCGCGAAGGCGGGTCTGTTCTGGCTGGCGGGCGCGGTCGAGCGACCGCAGATGGACGATTGGTCGAGTCTTGCGAGGAGCCCTCTGCTGCTTGTCGTGTTCGCGATTCTGATCGTCGCCATCGCCGGCCTGCCGCCGTTTCCCGGGTTCTGGGCCAAATGGCAGCTCCTGATGGTGCTGTCGGCGGACGGGCGGGCAATCTGGATCTTCGTGATCCTGCTCGGCTCGTTGTTCGAGGCAGCGTATATGTTTCGCTGGTTCGGTCGCGCGTTGGTCCCGGGGGACCGCGCGATACAAAACCTTTCGGCCGGCCTCCCATCGGCCGCCGTGGCCGCATTCCTCCTCGTCTGTGGCGGCGTTGCGACGGCTGCCGTGGCTGGTGCAGCCTCGTCCTGGCTCTTCGTTCCGCTTTGCGCGGGCGTACTGCTCTATGCTGGCGACGCGCTCCCTGGTCGGGTCAAAAGCGTCGCGATGCTTACGGTTGTCCTGATCGGCGGCGTCGCCCTCATCCGCGATTTGTCTGGCCTATCCTCGCTTGTGGCATGGCTGCTGCTGGCAGGTTCGCTCGTTATCGCGGCCGCCGGCCTCTATCGCGATGATCGGCGAACGGGTCACCACGCGCTCCTTGCCATCATGCTCTTGGCCATTCCGGCTCTCACGCGCTCAACCACGAGCCTGGAGTTCTTTTTTTGCTGGGAGCTCGTGACCCTGTCGTCGTATTTCCTGATTGCGCAAGGACGCGATGCCGGCCGTTATCTTCTCCCTTACATCCTGTTCTCGCTGGCCTCCGCCTATTGCCTCATGGCCGGTTTCGGCGTTGCCTATTCGGCGACGGGGACGATCGCGCTATCGGCCTTCGGGGAAGGTGGTTCCGCTACGGCAGACGCTTTCGTGCTCCTGGCCATAGGCTGCCTCATCAAGGCAGCGGCGCTCGGTGTTCATGTCTGGTTGCCCGGAGCCTATGCCGAAGCTGACGACGACGTCACCGCGATGCTCTCGGCCGTCGTCAGCAAGGTTCCGATGTTCGCGCTGCTGATCGGCACATACGCCGCCATCCGCTCCGACATCGGGCTCGACCTGGCTCACCTCATGGCTTGGATCGGGCTCGTCACGACGGCCGCCGGCGCCGTCATGGCGATCTATCAGCAGGACATGAAGCGCATGCTTGCCTATTCGAGCATGAGCCAAATCGGGTACATCGTCACCGCGATCGCGCTGATGAACCATCTCGGTTGGGTGACGGCTCTGTATCTCATCGCCAACCATCTCATGGTGAAGGGCATTCTGTTCCTGGCGGTTGCCGGGGTGTATTTGCGGATCTCCACCCGACTTCTGTCGCAGGCCGGTGGTCTTCGCAGCCGGATGCCGGTGACCTTCGGCACGGTTCTCATCGCCGTCGTGTCGATGTCGGGATTGCCACCGCTCGCCGGCTTCGGCGGCAAATGGCTGCTGCTGAGCGCGATGGTCGATCGCGGCTGGTACGGCCTCGCCGCACTCGGCTTCCTCGCGACCTTTCTCGGCTTTCTGTACATGATCCGTCTTGTCCATACGCTCTTTTTGGGACCGCGCCAGCAGAAGTACGACAGCGTTGAGGAAGCGCCGCGCGCGCTCCTCATTCCCCAGCTCATATTGGTGGCCGGCATTCTCGTATTGTCGTTCTACCCCAAGCTTTTCATGGAAAGCGTGTCGGAGGCCATCGATCCGTATTTCGCCTCCACGCTGGTGTGGGAAGGCATGTCGCTGGAAACAATCTACGGCTATTGGAATCCGGTGCCGATCATGATCGCGGCGGTGGTGGTTGCCCTCGTTCTCGCTTTCATGTTTTGGCTGTTCTATCGCGCAAAAAGCGGAACGAATGCGCGGAGGTCCGCTCCTGTGCCGAGTGGACGAGGGAACGGTCCTTCCGGACTGACGAGGTTCTACCTGTTCTATCGACGCTGGCTCGGGAGGCTCGTGCGCTTGCTGGATCTGTCTCCCTGGCACCGTCTGGCGGAGGGAACGCTTCAGCTCGCGGGCGCGGCTCGGCGGATCTACACCGGTAATGGCCAGAGCTATGTGCTTTACATTCTCTATTTTTTCCTCTGGCTCTACGTGAGCGGCGGCGGCATCTGATCTCCCATGGCTCGGTTCTTCCGCGGAGCTCCGCCAGAGCATCTGCCCTCGGAGGATTGCGGGCAAAAATTGGAATGCACCGCATATTTTGGGATTCTGGACTATTTCGCTGCGTCGCGCCGCTGGCCTACGATGAGAGCATCAGAAGCTGACCGGGGCGCCAGTCCCGGACCATGGAT
>NZ_JBFUKD010000009.1:0-25042 GCF_056401005.1 Microvirga sp. P4_G7
ATCAAACAGGAGGCTTGCATGGCGTATGTGGACGGTTTCGTGGTCGCGGTGCCGGTTGAGAACCTCGACGCCTACAAGGCGCTGGCACAGCTCGCCGGCCAAGTCTGGAAGGAATACGGCGCGCTCGCCTATGTCGAATGCATGGGCGACGATGTGCCTTATGGCGAAGTGACCTCCTTCCCGCGCGCCGTCCAGGTGAAGGACGGCGAGACGGTGATGTTCTCGTGGATCCTCTACAAGTCTCGTGCCGATCGCGACGCCATCAACGCAAAGGTCATGGCCGACCCGCGTCTCAAGGAGTCGATGGAGAATGCTCCCTTCGATACCAAGAGGATGATCTACGGCGGGTTCGAGACGTTCGTGGAACTCTGACCGTCGGTCATCGCGTAGCGACACCCGGCGGATCCGTCATCGTTCCGTTATCCGGCCGGTGCAAAGAAGACTTGCGCCGGGACGACGTGAGATCGATGCTCCCGTTCAAGCGACGCAGCGAAGACGCGGTCGTCGGACGCGCAACGTCACGCCCGACCGCGATCAAGACATCAACCGTCGCGACGGAGGAACCGATGACAAGCCGAAAATTGACGACTCTCCTTGGTGGATTGAGCGTGCTCGCGGTATCCCTGATGGCGGCGGGCCCGACGCTCGCCGCCGATCAGGCTCTCGGCGAGCGTGTGCAGAAGCTGACTCGCGGTACGAAGTGGAATCAGGCGGCCGCCATCAAGATCCCGTTCAAGACGTTCCACCCGCAAGGGATGGTCAAGATCGGCGATGATTTCTTCGTCTCGTCCGTCGATATTCAGACGCCGACGACGCGTTTCACGGAGCTGCGCGACGGCTACGACCGTGACACCGGCAAGGGCCAGGGCCACCTGTTCAAGATCGGACCTGACGGCAAGCTCCTCGGCGATCTCGTTCTCGGCGAAGGCACCGTCTACCATCCCGGCGGCATCGATTATGACGGCGAGTTCATCTGGGTGCCCGTCGCCGAGTATCGCCCCAACAGCCAGGCGATCATCTACAAGGTCGATCCCAAGACGATGAAGGCGGTCGAGGTATTCCGGTTCAAGGATCACATCGGCGGGATCGTGCACGATCCGCAGAGCAAGTCCCTGCACGGTGTCTCGTGGGGTTCGCGCCGCCTCTACACGTGGCCGATCGGGCAGGATGGCAAGATCACGAATGCGGACGCAAAGCCCGAAGATATCCGCGTGATGAACCCGGCGCAGTACATAGACTACCAGGATTGCCACTTTCTCGGCGCTCAGCGTATGCTCTGCTCGGGGCTCAACGCCTACAAGGCAACGCCCGACGGCCCGACCTTCCGCCTCGGCGGATTCGAGGTCGTGAACCTGAAGGACAATCGGCCGGTTTGGCAGGTGCCGATCGAATTGTGGTCGCCGTCCGGTCTGCCGATGACTCAGAACCCGTTCTTCGTCGAATCGACGGACAACGGATTGCGCGCGTACTTCATGCCAGACGACGACGATTCCACGCTCTTCGTCTACGACGCCGCGGTGAAGTAGAGCGGCTGACGAAAACGAGGCGCGGGGATTACCCGCCGCGCCTCGGCCCTTTCGATGGAGTTGTTAGGCGGCGACCGCGAGTGACTGTCCCGGCGAGCCGTTTAGCCCACGTAGCCGAACATGGACTTGGTCTCGAGGAACTCCTCGAAGCCGAACTTGCCCCACTCGCGCCCGTTGCCCGATTGCTTGTAGCCACCGAACGCTGCGGCGGTGTCACCGCGCGAGCCGTTGAGGTGCACCATGCCGGCGCGAATGCGCCGCGCGACCTTGCGCGCACGCTCGACATCGCCCGACGTGACGTAGCTCGACAGGCCGTACACGGTGTCGTTGGCGATGCGGATCGCTTCCTCTTCGTCGGCGTAGGGCAGGATGGAGAGGACGGGTCCGAATATCTCCTCACGCGCGATGCTCATGGCGTTGCTGACATCGGCGAAGACCGTCGGGCGGACGTAATAACCCCGCGGCAATCCCTCCGGCCGTCCAGGACCGCCGGCGACCAAGGTCGCGCCCTCGCGGATACCCGCCTCGACGAGCGTCTGGATGCGGTCGAACTGTATGTCGCTCACCACGGGCCCGATCATGGTTTCGTCGGCGCGCGGGTCGCCGACGATGGTTTCCTCCGCGATGCGCTTTGCGACGGCGATCGCCTCGTGCTGACGATCGGCCGGCACCAGCAGTCGCGTCGGTGCATTGCACGATTGGCCGCTATTGGCGAAACAGGCACGCGCTCCGTGCGAGACGGCCGCTTCGAAATCCGCATCGTCGAGGATGATGTTCGGTGATTTGCCGCCGAGCTCCTGATGGACGCGTTTGACCGTGTCGGCAGCCGCCTTCGCGACTTGGATGCCAGCCCGGGTGGACCCGGTGAACGAGACCATGTCCACATCGGGATGGCTGGAGAGGGCCTGGCCGACGCCGGGCCCGTCGCCATTGACGAGATTGAACACGCCGGCCGGAACGCCGGCATCATGCATGATCTGGGTGAATACGAGCGCCGATAGCGGCGCGACCTCGCTCGGCTTCAGGATCATGGTGCAGCCGGCGGCAAGCGCCGGGCCGACCTTGCAGGCGATCTGATTGAGCGGCCAGTTCCAGGGGGTGATCAGGCCGCAGACGCCAATCGGTTCGCGGGTGATCAGCGTCGCGTTGACGGTCTCGTCGAAGTCGTAGTCCTTCAGAACCTCCAACGTACGTGTGAGATGGCCGAGACCAGCTGGGACATGACGATCGCGCGCGAAGGCGAGAGGCGCGCCCATCTCCGCAGAAATCGCTTCCGCGAGTTCATCAGTACGACGACGATAGGTTTCGATCACCTCCGTGAGGAGTTCGAGTCGTTCGGCGCGGCTCGTCTGCGCGTAGGACGCAAACGCGCGCCGCGCCGCAGCAACTGCCGCATCCATATCCGCCGCGTTTCCGGCGGCGATGGTCGCGAACACTTCTTCCGTCGCCGGATTGATGACCGTGATGACGCTCTGGCCGTGTGGCTCGACCCAGCGTCCGTCGATGTAGAATTGATGATGTGTCAGCACAGGCGGTCTCCGCAAAGCAATCTATCTTCAGTACCGGAGCGCGGCCGATCGCAAAACCGGTTTTTCACCTCGTTGCGGCCGTACATTATTGCATACGACTCAGTGCCGATTGCGGCGGACGTGCGACGCGACATGTTTTCGATCAGCCCGCCGCGCTTACACCGAGACGACATCGAGTTGGAGGCGGGCGCTTGAAACGACGCTTCGACGACGCGCCCGAACACATCCCGAACACGTGGCGGTCAACGCATGACCGGCGACGTGCGCGGGGCAGTCGGGCACATGAGGCGAGGGCGTCATCGAGCTGAAGCGCGACGTCACAGGTGTCTGCAAACTGGTTCAAACCATTGCAAATCAAGCGAACAATGGCCCCAAAGAGATCATATTTCGCCTCGGAACTTCGCTAACCACGTTCCGTTGATGGGGGAGACGCCGGACGGTGTCGATTTTCAGCCCAGGAGAATTGCGAATGGCAAAGGATAGAACGTCCAACCGCGGCTTTGCGTCCATGGATGAAAACAAGCAGCGCGATATCGCCAGCAAAGGCGGGCAGGCGAGCGGCGGGAACTTCAAGAATGATCCGGAGCGTGCCTCCGAAGCCGGACGAAAAGGCGGCGAGCATTCCCATGGCGGGCGGAGCAGCCGCTAGCAGTCATCAATCGATACGGCAATCGGGCGGGCGTCTCGGCACACGAGGTGCCCGCCCGCTGATCAATGGGCACGCTGATCAATGGGCACGTGCTCGCAGCGCTACGAGCGTGGCCGTGTATAATTTGTTGGGATCGCTGACTCCCGTCATCGCGCTCTTGATGACCTGGGATGCGACGAATTCGCGAAAGGCCTCGGTTGCCGCGTCGTTTACCGCGATGTCGTCGCCGAGATAGTCGAGCACGCGATCGTACGCGAGGCTCATGGTCTTCACGGCCTCACTGTCGAACGTGACAAACGTCGTCTGATCCGTCTGCACCAGCATTGGCGCTTCCTTCCCTCGGGCTTCGTTGAGCAGGGTCGTGTACGCAACTGTCACAGATCGAGATTGATATTATTTCATTGATGGCGCTTTTGCCAAAGAGCGTAGCGCGCTGATCAGGTTTCCGCCAGACGCATAGCGAAGATTGCGCATTTTCGAAAATTGCGTTTTTTCACAATGCTCTATGGCAGGGACATGAGTGGTACGCCCTCTAATCTTGCGGTGCGGGAGCGCGGGTAAGGGTGTCCGTAAGCTCGATCTCACCCGCTTTTTCAGCAAGAGAGTTACCGCCGACGAAAATCTCGAACGTGCCCGCCTCCACCACATATGTTCCGTCGTCACGGTGGAAACCGAGATCCTTCACAGGGACCCGCAAAGTCACTTGCCGGGTCTCATTCGGTTGCAAGGCGACTTTCGTGAAGGCCTTCAATTCTCGGAGGGGTCGGCTTCGACTGGCGATCGGATCCCGGGTGTAGAGCTGAACGACTTCCTCGCCGGCGCGCTCGCCCGTATTGCGAAGGTTCACATTGGCTTCGACGATTCCATCTGAGGTCAATTGCGTGGTCGCAATGCGCGCATCCGTATAGGCAAAGCCGCTGTACCCGAGTCCCCAGCCGAAGGGATAGAGCGGCGTGATGCTTTCATCGAGGTAGTTCAGCGTGAACCGATTGCCCGGCAAGGTCGGTCGCCCGGTTGGCAGGCGATTGTAGTAGAGGGGCAATTGTCCGCCGGCGCGCGGCCAGCTGACGGGGAGTTTGCCGCTCGGATTGACGTCGCCGAACAGGACATCCGCAACAGCGTTGCCGCCTTCCGTGCCCGGATACCACGCCATGACGATGCTCGACAGATCGTCGGCAAGCGCGCCGAGCTCGATTGGTCGTCCCGCTACGAGTACGAGGACGACCGGCTTCCCCGTCGCAATCAACGCGCGCAGAACCTCCTCTTGCTTCCCGCCCAGCGTCATGCGGGTTCGCGATGCCGCCTCGCCCGATAAATCCTGCGGCTCGCCGAAAACGGCAATGACGAGATCGGATGCGCGCGCCGCGTCGATCGCTGCCGGCAGCGTATCCGTCGTGCGGCAGAAGAGATCGCAGGCTGGGACATATCTCACGACCGCGCCCGCCCGGTCGGCACGCATTTGAAGACCCTTCAAGATCGATACGCTGTCCTGCGCATGTCCTCGTGCTGCGTGCGGTCCCAATTGATCGCGGGGCGCATCGGCGAGCGGGCCGATGACCGCGAGAGACTTCGTATCCGGCGCAATCGGCAAAGCACTGCTGAGGTTCTTCAGCAGAACGAGAGTCTCGACGGCAACGTCGCGCGCGGCGCGACGGGATTCGGGAGATGGAAAAGCGGAATCCTGATGCGATGGATCGGCGTCGGGGCGTTCGAATAAGCCGAGTTCGATTTTGGTGCGTAGAACGCGACGGACCGCCTGGTCTACGACCGCCTCCGGCACGCGGCCGGCGCGAACTTCGTTCGGGAGATGCGTTATGTAGAGCTCGCCCATCATATCCATGTCGACGCCGGCAAGGATGGCCTTTCTGGCGGCTTCCGCTCCGTCGGCGGCAATGCCGTGCGCGATCAATTCGCCGATGCCGCTCCAATCCGAAGTGACGAAACCTTTGAAACCCCACTGGCGGCGAAGCACCTCCGTTTGCAGCCAGGCGTTCGCCGTCGCCGGCTCCCCATTGAGAGCATTGAAGGCAGCCATGAAACTCGCCGTCCCGGCCTCGACGGCAGCACGGAACGGCGGCAGGTAGATATCGTACATTTCCGCGCGCGGAATGAACGTGGTGTCGTAGTCACGTCCGCCCTGCGGCGCGCCGTAGCCTGCAAAGTGCTTCACCGCACTCGCCAAGCCGCCGTCGCGGAACCCTCGCACGCGGGCCGCAGTCAGGACCGCTCCGAGGTGAGGGTCCTCGCCGAAACCTTCGACGATGCGTCCCCAACGGCTGTCCCGAGAAAGATCGGCCATGGGCGCGAACGTCCATTGCAGACCGACATAGGACGCTTCTTTCGCAGCCCATTCCGAGGCCAGACGCGAAAGCTCTGGATTGAACGCTGCGGCCTCGCCGAGCGGAATCGGAAACTGCGTGCGCAATCCGTGCAGAATATCGAGACCGAAAAGCGGTGGGATCTTCAGGCGCGATTGCCGTGCGAGCTTTTGCGCGCGCGCGATGTCCGCGGCACTGTTGAAGTTGAGCAGGGCGCCGATCTTGCCTTCTGTGATCTCGTTCCAGCGGAGCGGTGGCCCGTGGGAGATCAGGTTGAGCTGCCCGACTTTCTCTTCGAGCGTCATCTGGGCCAAAAGCTGGTCGATCCGCCGTTCCGTTTCGTCGGCGGCGAAGACGGCCGAGACGCCGGACAAGAGAAGAGCCGCGGCGGCGAAGGCACGGATGAAATGCAGGCAAGGAGACAGGCGCAATGGGAACCTCATGAAAGCGGACAGTCTACGACAGATTGGTCCCGCCCGTCCGCCTCCGAATTATTTAACGCTATAATGTTGGCTTTCGCGTTCCGTGACTCATATCTCTTCGAAGGCATATTTCGAAGGGTTGATGAACGGCTTTGTCTCGATCTCTTAAACTTTCCCTTGCGGCATTTAGTGTCGCTCTCGTCCTCGCCGGCATTCTTGTGGCCGGCGCCGCGTTCATTGAAGGCGCGTACGCCCTCGCTGGCCTTGCCGCAGCCGTATTCTTCGGCGCCGCCATCGGTATTCCCTTGGTCGTTGGGGGCCAGATCGTCCGATTCATCAAGGGCCTTTCCGTGACCCCGCCGTCAAGCTCCGGCGCGGGACTCGTCGGTTGGCGCTCCGCACTGGGCGAGCCGATCCGCCAGAGCGATTTGCTCGAAGAGCGGATCGAACGTCTGCGGGTGTCGGAGAGGCTCGACGCGGTCAATCGCCTGAAGGGCGGAGTGGCTCACGACCTCAACAACAAACTGATGGTGATCAGCGCGAATGTCGATGCGGTCGCCAAGCAGTTGAGCGATCGCCCGGCACTCGAACGCAAGCTCGCATCTGCCCTCGTCGCGTGCGACCAGGCGGCCACGTTGATTTCGAAGGTGCTCACCTTCACGCGACGGCACGAGCAACAGGTTCAGGTGATCGACGTGTCGCGCCAGATCGCGTCCGTCGCCATGCTGTTGGGGCGCTCGTTCCGCACGAGTGCCATAGAAGTGCGCTGCCTGCTTCCTGAAAAGCTCTGGACCGTTCGGGTCGACCCAGAGGAATTCGAGGCCACCATCATTCATTTTGGCGTTCATGTCCGCGATGCGCTGCCGAATGGAGCGCGGGTGACGTTCGAGGCGCGCAATCGCCATATCGACAGGGGCGATTTGACCGATGCCGATTTCACCGGCGACTGCGTCCATATCAATATCCGCGGCGCGCAGCCGGACCACGTCTTCGACGAGACGGAAGTGCGAGCCGAACGCTCCCTCATGATGCCGACGGATTCCATCGGCGATCAGAACGTCGAGCAGGCGTTCGCATTCGTCAAAGAAAGTCGAGGCGTGGCGATCCTGGAACGCAGCGGAGAACGGGCCATCGCCATCGATTTCTATCTGCCACGCGTCGTGCCGACGCCCCGTGCCGTCCCTCCCAAACGTGCGGCAGGCGCGCGCCGGGACGCTGCCAAAAAATCAGATGAAATCCTCATCGTCGACGACGAAATGGAGGTAGCCTCCGCCCTTCAGAACATGTTGGAATCCATGGGCTACGTGGTGCGCATCGAGACCGCGCCCGATGATGCGATTGCACAATTGCGACGGCGTCCACCCGATCTCGTGCTCGCGGACGTCACCATGCCGGGCCCAATGGACGGCGTGAGCTTTGCGCGCGAAGTCCGGCGGGATTATCCCGACCTGCCGATTTTGCTCCTGACGGGAAATACCGCCCTGCCGAAGGAATGGGGCGGGTTTCCTCTGCTTCGCAAGCCCATCGTCGGCGATGATCTCGACGCGGCCATCCAACGCAGTCTCCCGGCTGTGGCGGGAGRYAGGATGCGATAGGGCGTGGATGGGGCGGCAATGTCCTGATCGGAAAACAGGCAGGGGGTGGCGCCCGCGTCTCCTTTCAGGCTAAAAGCGCGGCACGATGCTTCCTTTTCGCGCACATTCCGATCGTTCTGCCTGGTTGGCGGAATTCAGGGCCACTCTTGCCTTGAGCTGGCCGCTCGTTCTCACCAACGTCGCCCAGAACGCGCTCATGACGACGGATGTGATTCTGATGGGATGGCTCGGCTCGGATGCGCTGGCAGCGGGCGCACTCGGGACCAATCTCTATTTCGCATTCCTGATTTTCGGCATCGGTCTCGTCAGCGCGACATCCCCGCTCATCGCCGAAGAACTGGGGCGCAAACGCCATTCCGTGCGCGATGTGCGCCGCACGGTTCGGCAAGGCCTATGGTGCGCCGTGACGGTCGCCGTCCCGATCTGGATCGTGACGTGGAATGGCGAGAGAATTCTGCTCGCGACCGGACAGAACGCCAACCTCGCGAAGGATGCCGGTGAGTATATTCGCGCGCTGCAATGGAGCCTTCTGCCGTTTCTCTTCTATCTCGTCCTGCGAAACTTCTTCGCAGCTCTCGAACGTCCGGGTTGGCCGTTGGTGATCGGTCTTCTCGCAATTCCCGTCAATCTGGCAGCAGCCTATTGCTTGATGTTCGGCGCCTTCGGCCTTCCCGTCCTCGGGCTTCCCGGAGCGGGGCTGGGCACGGTGGTGTCGAGCATCTTCATGTTCGTGAGCCTGGCTCTCGTCGTCACCTTCGATCGACAATTCCGGCGCTACCATCTTTTCGGACGCTTCTGGCGCGCGGACTGGCCGCGCTATCGTACCTTGTGGCGGATTGGTGTCCCTATTGGCCTGACCGTCGCGTTCGAGGTGACGGTGTTCAATGTCGCAGCTCTCCTGATGGGACGCATCGGCGCCAATGAGCTCGCGGCGCACGCGATCGCTCTGCAGATCGCATCCTTCTGCTTCATGGTTCCCTTCGGCTTCGGTCAAGCGGTGACCGTGCGCGTCGGTCGCGCCTACGGGGCGCAGGACCGCGAGGGCATAGCCCGCGCCGGCTGGACATCTTATGCGCTCGGTGTCGGGTTCATGGTGTTCACCGCGTTGCTCATGCTGACGATCCCGCACCTGCTCGTGGGCGCTTTCATCGATCTGAGCGATCCCAAGAATACGGCGGTGGTTGGTTTCGCTCTCTCTTTCTTGATGCTCGCGGCTTTGTTCCAACTGGTCGACGGCGCCCAGGCGGTCGGGGCGGGGATGCTGCGTGGTCTCCAGGATACCAAGGTGCCCATGTTCTACGCGGCGATCGGCTATTGGGGAGTGGGATTGCCGCTCGGGTCCTTTCTCGCCTTCTGGACTGATCTGCGGGGCGTCGGGATCTGGATCGGTCTCGCCGCCGGCTTGGCCGTCGTCGCAGCCCTGATGCTGTGGCGCTGGTTGCGACGCGATCGGCTGCGGCTCACGATCGCCGCCTAGTCCTCCACAACTCAACGGGTTTGTCTGACCAAGCCGGAGGCGAGCGTTGGAACCGTCGTGTGCGGAAAATAATCTGTGCGTTCAGTTCCGCGAAATGCAACCGATGCGCGTAACAATTTGTTACCAAATGCAACAGCGTATTGATATGTAATACTATCTACTATCAAGGCATACAAACGTAAACAAAGGCTAAAACAAGCTTGGCCATAAGCAACTACAAGCGTTGAAAGGTTATGGTGAAACAAGCGAGCCATAATCTCGCCTTTTTATCCGGCAGTTTCCCCACCCACACAACGGGAATAGGGGAGATAACCCTTGAAGAACATAATCGTACGCGCGCCAATTCTGGCGTCGCTCTTGATGCTTGCTGCCTGTAACGCTACGACGGCCAACATGGCCGGAACCAACTCGGTCTCCGCAGAGGCCGCCACCGGACAGACGATCCAGCGGGGCAATGCCTCCTGGTACGGTCCCGGCTTTCACGGACGCCGCACGGCGAGCGGCGAATCGTTCAATTCCTCGGCCATGACGGCCGCTCATCGCACCCTGCCGTTCGGAACCAAGGTCAAGGTCGTGAACGAAAAGAATGGCCGCTCCGTCGTCGTGCGGGTGAATGATCGCGGGCCGTTCATCCGCGGCCGTATCATCGACCTCGCCAAAGGACCAGCGCAGGCGCTTGGCGTGACATCGACCGGCACAGCCTATGTATCGCTGCATCAGATGAACTAGYGCACCAGGAGGGAGCAGGGTCCAAAGGGCCCTGCTTTCGCCACGGCCACGCTCTTAGGTGCTTCTTAATTCCTTGCGGCGATTCTTGGACCCGATTCGGGACCAAGGGTTGCTTAAATGGAAACGACATCGGTTCAGCCGACGAACGTCATCCGCTTTCCAGGCGCGCGGGCATCGGCTTCTCAAAGCCGTGATCAGAAGAGTCTCATGGATGCGGTCTATACGGCCGGATCCCTGCCGATCGCGGCGGACGACCGCGTGACGAAAGATATGGCGACGCGATTGACGATCTTCGGTTTCGTCGTCATCGACGAGATGGCGGCCGATGGATCGCTTCGCCGTCTTCGCCCCTCGGAGGCCTTTGGCGGGTGTACCGCCCATCCCTGGCGGATTTCCAAACCATCGGCGACGCAGGCCCGCGAATCGTTACAAGCCTGACCGCACTGGCCTTTGCGGAGAGCCTCCCTACAATAATGGGATGCATCTCGTTCAGATCCTCCTTCCCCTGTCTGACAATGCGGGTCGCCGCTTCACCGGCGCGTCTTATGGACGCGTCCGCTCGGAAATGACCGCGCATTTCGGAGGCGTGACGAGCTTCACCCGCGCCCCTGCGGAAGRCACGTGGACGGAAGGCGGCCACACGGCCCATGACGACATGGTCGTCTTCGAAGTCATGGCGCGCGATCTCGATCACGTGTGGTGGGAAGATTATCGCGCAGAACTCGAGCGTCGATTTCAGCAGGAAACGATCGTCGTTCGTGCGATCAAGGTCGAGATGCTGTGAGGATCTTCGCATCGTCTTCGCCCCATGAGGAATCGCATGTCTAAGCCTTTGACCGTTTCGATCCCGCATTCGCTTGGGAAGGCCGAAGCGCGTCGACGTCTCGCGACGGGACTGGACAACGTCGAATCGCAGTTCGGCGACAAGATTGCCTCGCTCCATCACGCTTGGGCAGACGATCGCATGACATTTCAGTTTGGAATGATGGGCCAGCATATCGATGGTCATCTCGACGTCTTGGACGATCAGGTGGTCGTCGAGGTTCGCCTTCCGTGGCTACTCGCCATGATTGCCGAAAAGACCAAAGGTTTTATCAAGAAACAGGGTATGTTGATGCTCGAAAAGAAATGAGCGCCGACATTTAATCCCAGCCTGTGCTGTGCACACTACACGGGAACTGAACCGCATCCTTCGCGTTTACCGAGGGATCACGCCGGTATCGGTACCGCCTGATTCACACACCACAATTGATTACTGTCGGACCTTTCTCGTCCGAACCCGGAAACCCGTTTTCTCGAGGTCGCATCATGCATGAGCGTGCGCTTACAACTCCGCATGTCTCCCCGCTTWTAGTAAAGACTAAGCCTAAGCCGATTCTTTTTTGTTTTTCACACCTTCGATGGGATTTCGTTTGGCAGCGCCCGCAGCACCTCATGACCCGCGCAGCCGGAAATTATGACGTTTGCGTGATCGAGGAGCCCCTTTTTCGGGATCATGTCAGCCCTCATTGGGAAATGAATCAGGTTTCGGAAGGCGTGACCGTCGCCGTGCCGATCCTGCCCCATGGATTGGCGCCAGAGGACGTCACCGCTGAACAGCACGAACTCGTCGAGCAATTGCTCGACCGTGAGCCGAATCGTCCGCGCGTCTTCTGGTACTACACGCCGATGGCGATGAGTTTCACCAGCGATTTCGAGAGCGATCTCTGCGTCTACGACAACATGGATGAGTTGTCGCTGTTCTCCGGTGCTTCGCCCGAGTTGATGGCTCTCGAGAAAGCATTGTTCCTGCGTTCCGATCTGGTGTTCACCGGTGGGATGAGCCTCTACGAGGCGAAGAAGAAGCGGCATCACAACGTTCATGCCTTTCCTTCTTCGATCGAAGCGGAGCACTTCGCCAAGGCACGCCGCGCGAGCGTCGATCCGTCCGACCAAGCCGACATTCCCCATCCGCGCATCGGCTTTTTCGGCGTCATCGACGAGCGGATGGATGTCGCGCTCCTCGGTGAGATCGCAGCGCTCCGTCCCGATTGGCATTTCGTCATGATCGGTCCGGTGGTGAAGATCGATCCGGCGATCTTGCCACGAAGCGCCAACATCCATTGGCTCGGCGGCAAGACCTATCGTGAGTTGCCCTCCTATCTGGGGCATTGGGATGTCGGGTTGATGCCGTTCGCGCTGAATGACGCGACGCGATTCATCAGTCCGACCAAGACGCCGGAGTTCCTCGCCGCTGGCGTTCCCGTCGTCTCGACAGCCATCGCAGATGTGGTGCGCCCCTACGGCGAGAAAGGTCTCGTCGAGATCGCGCATAGCGCGCATGAGACGATCGCGAAGATCGAAGGCATCTTCGATCGGCCGAAGGATGCTTGGCTCGTCAAAGTCGATCGCCATTTGGCCACGGGCTCTTGGGACAAGACCTGGATGGCGATGCAGCGTCTCATGCTTGACGGGATGGGCGATGGCGACGCTCTGAACACACCGTTGGCGCGCTCCTCCCCCATCACAACGCCTGCGGAGTAAAGTCATGTACGACTGGTTGATTGTCGGCGCGGGCTTTGCGGGCAGCGTGCTGGCGGAACGCATTGCGTCCGAGCGCAATGAAAAGGTTCTTGTCCTCGACAGGCGCCCGCATATCGGCGGCAACGCCTATGATCGCTATGACGAAGCGGGCCTCTTGATCCATCAGTATGGTCCGCACATCTTCCATACCAACGCGAAACAGATCTTCGATCATCTCTCGCGTTTCACGGAATGGCGCTTCTACGAGCATCGCGTGCTCGCCGAGGTCGACAATCTTCTGCTTCCGATCCCGATCAACCTCGATACCGTCAATACGCTCTACGGCCTCGACCTGACGTCCGAACAGCTCGATGCATGGTTCGCTGCCCGTGCCGAGCCGGTCGCGGAGATCAAGACGTCCGAAGACGTCGTGGTCGCGAAGGTCGGGCGTGAACTGTATGAAAAATTTTTCCGCGGCTATACGCGCAAGCAATGGGGACTCGATCCCTCCGAGCTCGACAAATCCGTCACCGCCCGTGTTCCGACACGAACCAACCGGGATGACCGCTATTTCGGCGACGAGTTCCAGTTCATGCCGAAGCACGGCTACACACGTATGTTCGAACGGATGCTCGATCATCCGAACATTCATGTGATGACCAATGCCGATTATCGTGACGTACGCGACGAAATTCCCCATAGGCGATTGATCTACACAGGCCCGATCGACGAGTATTTCGACTACCGAYTCGGGAAATTGCCTTACCGCTCGCTACGATTCGAGCACGTCACTCTCGACGAGCCGTGGCATCAATCTGTTGCCGTCGTGAACTACCCGCAGACGCATCCCTATACACGCGTCACCGAGTACAAGCACCTGACGGGTCAGGATCACGCCAAGACGGCGCTGACTTATGAATACCCCTCGACGGAAGGCGATCCGTACTACCCGATTCCGAAACCGGAGAACCAAGAACTCTACAAGAAGTACGAACTTCTGGGGATGAGCACGCCCGACGTCTGGTTCGTCGGCAGGCTCGCGACCTATCGCTACTACAACATGGATCAGATCGTCGGCCAGGCGCTGGCGACCTTCCGGAAAATCAACGATACGGTCGCAATTTCGGATGGATCGGATTCCGCTCCGTCTCTTCTGTCCGCTTGATTTGGGACCTTGAGATCGATGGCCACGTTGCCCACCCGATCGCAGCTCGGACGGCTGACCGATCCGGGCGCGTTCGTGTGGGCGACGGGCATCGAGGATACGTTCATCACGGCGCCCTGGCCCGCCACCGGTCGCACCCTCGATGAATATGCCCTGACCGGGCACTATGAACGTTGGAAATCCGACATCGATCTGATCGCGCATCTGGGCGTGAAGGCGGCGCGATACGGTGTTCCCTGGCACCGTATCGAGCCCGAACGCGGTCGGTGGGATTGGGATTTCGCTGACAAGACCCTTGAACATCTCATCGCAGTTGGCGTCGAGCCGATCGTCGACCTCGTTCATTATGGTCTGCCACCGTGGCTCGAAGGCGCGTTTCTCAATCCCGACTACGCGAAGCGTGTCGCTGAATACGCGGCGCGGCTCGCCGAGCGATTCAAAGGCCGCATCGTCTGGTATACGCCTCTCAACGAGCCACGCATCACGGCCTGGTATTGCGGGCGGCTGGGTTGGTGGCCGCCGTTCCGGCGCGGATGGAGCGGGTTCGTGATGCTCATGCTCGCGATCGCCGAAGGCATCGTTGAGACCGTGCAGGCGCTGCATCAGGTCGACCCCGACATCGTGCCGGTGCACGTGGACGCGACGGATGTCTACGACGCGGCGACCCCGGATCTCACAGACGAGGCCGCCCATCGCCAGGAAATCGTGTTCCTGGCCCTCGATCTCGTCAGCGGCCGCGTCGACAGCGCACACGCGCTGTGGCCCTGGTTGCTTCGACACGGCGCTACCGAAGAACGGCTCGGCTGGTTCCAACGCCATGCGGTCGATCTGCCGCTCATAGGCTTGAATTTCTATCCGATGTTCACTCAGAAGGTCCTCCGACGCGCGGCCGGTGGAAAACTGCGCATCGACAAACCCTATGCTTCGGGGGATCTCGTCCAKCGGCTCGGACGTCTCTATTTCGCGCGTTACGGGACGGCTCTCTTCGTCGCTGAAACTGCATCGCAAGGATCGGTCCGTCGTCGGCAGGATTGGCTGGACGCATCGGTCGCCAGCGTCAAAAACCTACGCGAAGAGGCGATCCCCATGGTCGGCTACACGTGGTGGCCGATGTTCGACCTCGTGGCATGGGCCTATCGGCAGGGCGAACGGGACCCCGCGGCGTATCTTGGCCGTATGGGCCTATGGGATCTTGATTCCCAAAGCCTGGATCGAACCGAAACCCCGCTCGTCCGTTCCTATCAGGACTACGTTTCGCGCGGTGCCGGCGCTGTGGGCTATTTGCGCGCTGTAACGCGGTGAACGACCGGAAGAGAGATCCGCATGTTTCGTAGCTTCTTCCTGGCCGGGTTCGAAGGATCGACCGGTTACAATCGCCATGGGGATTGGTTCGACCACGTTGTCGCCACCGGTCACGAGGCGACCGTCAACGAGGATTACCGCGAGATCGCCGGTCTCGGCATTCGTGGCGCGCGCGACGTCATGCGATGGCCTCTGATCGACAAGGGCAACGGACGGTACGATTTTTCCTCGGTGGATCCGTTCATGACGGCCGCGAAGGGCCATCGGGTCGACGTGATTTGGGACCTGTTCCACTATGGCTTTCCGGCTGGGCTCGATCTTTGGAGCGATGCGTTTCCGCGTCGCTTTGCCGATTATTGCTACGCCGCCGCGCGCTATGTCGATCGACATCACAAAGGCCCGCTCTATGTGACGCCGGTCAACGAGCCGTCCTTCATGGCGTATGCGGCGGGCGAGATGGGATTGTTCGCGCCCCATTGCACCGGTCGCGGTTGGGATCTCAAGGTGAGCCTCGTGCGCGCGGCCATCGCGGGTATCAATGCGATCCGGTCGGTTCGCCCGGATGCACGCATTGTCAATGCGGATCCGCTTTGCCACGTTGCCTTGCCGCCTGATCTGCCGGAGACGCATGACGAGGCACGCGATTTCAACGAGCGACTGGTCTTTCAGACGTGGGACATGCTGAGCGGCCGGCTGCTGCCCGAACTCGGCGGAAGTCCCGCGCACCTCGATGTGGTCGGCATCAACTATTACTGGACCAATCAATGGGAATGGCGCGTCGCGCCCAATTCCGACGGCTCGCTTCCACCTCTTCCCGAAGACGATCCGCGGCGGGTCAAACTCGGCGATCTGGTGCGGATGGTGTTTAACCGCTACGGCAGCGACATCGTGATCACTGAGACGGCTCATATCGGCGAACGCCGCGGCCCGTGGCTTCAAGAGGTCGCAGCGGAAGCAGAAGGAGCGCTGCGGGATGGAGTGCCGCTTCACGGCGTATGCCTCTACCCGATCCTCGGCATGCCGGAATGGCACATGCCGGAGCAATGGACCGCGATGGGGCTTTGGGATCCACGAGCGGCGTCGGAGCCGCATGGTGAACGCCTGGCGTGCGGCGACATGCTCGATGCCTTCCGCGAGGCGCAGCATCTCGACAATCTGCACGCGGGAATGCTGAAGCATCGCGAGCGCATGATGGAGCGGGCGCGCCACCCCCGGCGGCCGGGCGATCCATTGCCTGTCGCTGCTGAGTGAACGCACTCAGGCGGCAGCTTCGGCTGCCCTGACGGCTTCTTCAAGACGTGCCGCGCGCGATTCGATGGACAATTCGATGAGGCGATCGCTCAGCAGAGTCGCGGTCGGATCGGCCAGTGCCTCGTCTCGGAGCAAGCGGAGCGTCGATGCGACGATGCGGCCGCGGCCGTAGCTCCGCTCGACGCCGAGTGCGACCGGCTTGTGGATCCATCCGACGACCAGACCGGAGAACACGCGCGCTTGGAAGTCGAGCAGGTTGCAGCCGGCAATGACATGGCTGGGCAGCACCCGATCCATGGTCTCGTCCAGCAGCGGCCCGCTCGGAAAACCCGCGAAATGGCCGGCCCGCCGCAGCCAGGCGAACGATGACGCCCAATCTCCGCGCCACAACGTCCCGTCGCGCTGTTTCACGCGCACGTTCTGCCAATGGGGAAAGAACGGATAGAGATTCATTTCGTCTTCGGGCAGCAAAAGAAGACTTGCGCCCTGCCGCACATGATCCGCAGTCGCCTTGTCGTGATGGCGTGCGACGATCACGTTCGATTCCTCGAGTGCGCGCGCTTGCCCATAACCGAGAGCCTCGAAGCGCTCACGGATGTCCGCATCCGGAGACCACACCAGCTTTTCGGCTTGCGGAACGATGACGCGCTTCGGGTGCAGGGCGATGTCGACGTGGTTCTGCGCCACCAATCGGCCGTCGGCGGTGCGCAATTCCAGCGTGACGCGCCGCTGCTCGGGTTCGCTCAGCTCCGGCGTAGCGATCTCGAGAGAGCCGAGATCGACGACGCAAGGCGCTTCGAGGCGAGGCATGGACAAGCGCCGACTTTCGCCACAGAACGTGACTTCGAGCTGGCAATCGTCGAGAGGCGCGCCGGCGCCGTGTGCGACGTGAATATGGAGTTTGACGGCTTCCCCGACCCAATAGGACACGCGTTCCCATTTCGGCACGATGACGGTGTTGGCGTTGATGATGTGGAACATCTCGTGGAACACGCGCGGATTGCGGCGCATGTCGAGAAGCCCGTTCGATTCCCAATGGCAGTCGTGCAACTCGGTGATGACATAGCCGGCAAGGCTCGGCTTGCGCCGCATCGATTCGATCTCGTATTTCAGCGCGCGAAACTGCTGCCACTGCGCGGCGATCACGAACCGGCGCAGATCGCCGAAGACACGGTCCAGACTCCAATCGGAGAAGCGGTTCTCGACGCCATGGGCGTACATCACCCCTTCACCCCAATCGTGTCCGGTTTCGAACCACCATGGCTCCTGACCGCTTTCGTCGCGCAGGTCCTTTGGATACGGCAAGCCCCAATTGCCGAATTCCGAGCACATCAAAGGCTCCTTGCCGGTGATCACGGCGTCTCCATGGGGCGAGTAGAGCCAGGACGCACGGTCGGCGAGTTCGTCGACGAAACGATCCCACTCGTCGCGATGATCGGGAATCGCGGCGTAGAAATGATAATCCGCGATATCGGATTCCACATGAAAGCTCGGGGCGAGCGGCGAGTTGTCGACGACGAGACGTGTCTGATCGTAACCCTTCAGCCAGGCGAAGGTGCGCTTGAGCCAGTCGCGGTGATCGGCGTCGTTGACGAGATCGACGCCCCAGTTCTCATTGATGATCGTCCAGATGATGATCGAGGGATGGTTGCCGTCACGATCGACGATTCCCTTGAGCAGCTTTTCCTTGCGGCCCCGCGAGCGATCGGTTGCCATGCCGCCGTTAGGGAGTTCGGTCCAGATCAGCACCCCCATCCGGTCCGCCACTTCGTAGTAACGCGGATCGGCCGCCTTGATGTGGCAGCGGAGGCAATTCAGTCCGAGTTCTTTCACCTTCCGGAATTGGTCTTCGAGAAACTCCACAGACGGCACCGTGCAGATCGTCCCCGGGTAGTAATCCTGATCGAGTGCGGCGAGCAGGTAGAGGGGCTCGCCATTCAGGTAGAATTTGCCGTCGCGTGTCTCGATCGTGCGGAAGCCGAACGAATCGGCGAGCTCGTCCTTTTCTTCATCGCCGCGGAGGAGCGTAAGCCGTACCCGGTACAGGTGCGGGTGATCGGGCGACCAGGACTCCACCTCTGGCAGCGTGAACTCGAACGGCATGCTCGTGACACCGATCTGCGTCCCATGAATTTCATCCAGCACTCGCTTTCCAAAGGGATCGAAGACCTCCACCCGGATTTGCGTATCGGCAACGAGCGGGCGCGCGAAGAACACGCCGGCGCTGACCCGGCCCGTGTCGCGGTTGGGAACGAGACGAATCCGCGTCATGTGGTCCGAAATCCGCCGCTCGAGGTGGACTGGCTGCCAGATGCCGGACAGCGGCCCGTACCAGCTCTGTTTGCCGAAGGGGATTTCGGCAAACGGGGAATCTGGGAATTCCGCCGGATTGTCGGTCGGGGAATCGACGCGGATCTTGATTTCATTCGGGCCCGCCTTGAGATGGCTCGTGACGTCGAATGAAAACGGCAGGAATCCGCCCTCGTTCGAGCCGACGAGATCTCCGTTCACGAAGACCTTCGAGTTGTGAAAAACGGCGCCGAATCGGATCCAGATGCTCTCGTGGAGCCATCCCTCGGGGATGTCGACGGTCCTGCAATAGATGCCGATTCCGGCGCGCATGCGCAGGTCTGAAAACTCGGCCTGCCACGGCCGAGGCACGACGATGTGGCGCACTTCGGCCGGACCGGACATGCGATCGTCGGCGACGTGAAGAAACTGCCAGACGCCGTCCAGGCTGATGCGATTGTCGTGCATGATGGTCATCCTCGAACAGCCCATTACCCAGAGCGGCTAAAGCGGCAAAAACATGACTTCGTCCCGGGGGCTGCAAGTGCCTCCGGTTCATTTGGTTTCTAGGCAACGCCAATCCGCCCGTTTGGCAGATCGGCACCGTAAGGCCAGAGAACGCCACGAGGGAGCCGACAACGAGGCTCGTGCCGTTGGGAACGTCTTCTCCATGGTCAACGACCTCGCGGGACGATTGATCCCCTCCGCCCGCTCGGATGCGGTCCGCAATTGTGGGAACAGGAACCCCTGATGGCTTGTGGCGTTGCCCACCGAACGCGGAGGGCCGGGATTTCGGTCTTCGTTGTCATTTTTGATGAGGGATCCTGATGCCGAAAATTGTCCGAGACGACCGCGCCCGCCAGGGCCCCCCGGGCCGGCCGGTGCTCGCCGTGTTGCTGGGCGCCCTGTTTCTGTGCGCGGTCTCCATCGGGGGGTATATGATCTGGGTGGGCATGACGTCGCCGGACGACCCCAGCCAGGCCGCTTCTCGAAAGGCGATCACCGGCTCGCCGACCGGCACTTCGGGATCCGGGTCATCCGCAACGGAACCGTCTTCCACAGGTACGACCAACCGCTAAATCGCCATTTTCATGAGGTCTCCGGGGAGGAGGATCCCCGGGGGCTGCTTGCGCTTGCGCTTCTCCGCGGTGGCGGCGACCTTGGCATCGAGTGATTCGCGGGATCTCCCAAAGGCCAATAGGCCGAACAAAGGCCAGAAGGTCGAACAAGGGCGGACTGAATGACGAAGACCCCGAAACGGTGGCGCCTGTTTGCGGCAGCGACCATGTTGACTTTGGGTTTGGGCGGCTTGGTCCAGGCTCAGCCGGCCAATCCTCTTGCCAATCCTCTTTCCAAGCCCCTCGCCCAGCCCGAGCAGCAATCGGCTCCGGCCGTCCCCGCCAAGCCCGTACCAACCCCGGATGCCGCTCCGCTCAACATCTCGGCTGAGACCAAGGCGGCGAGAGGGAAGCTGGACGGTATCAAGGTGGATCTCGACCAGAAGGAAGCCAGCCTTCAAGGCCGCACCTTGTCGGACGTGGAACTCCAAAGTCTGAAAGACCAGCTCGAACCGCTCGCAGCTCAAATTCGCGCCATCATCGATGAGCAGGCTCCGCGCCTGGAAGCCAGCAAAGCCAGGCTGACCCAGCTCGGACCGAAGCCGAAAGACGGCCCGGAAGAAAGCGCCGACGTCGTCAAGGATCGCGGCGAGCGCGAAGCGGCCGTGGCCGAACTGGACGAGACGCAGCGTCTGGCCAAGGCCCTCCTCGTCCAGACCGACCAGATCGCCACGCAGGTCAGCGACCGCCGCCGTGCATCCTTCACTCGCGCCCTGTTCGAGCAAGGTGGAGGCGTGTTCAGTCCAACGCTTTGGATGGAAGTCGCCCAAGCCATTCCACGCGAATTGCGTGTGCAGCAGATAACGATCTCCGACACGTTCGAGCATTTCAAGCGCAGTGCGACCCTCTTTCGGGTGCTGATGCTCGGCCTGGCCATCGGCATCGGCATCGCCCTCTATGTCGGGCGACGCTCGCTCGCGCCGCGCCTCGTGAAGCGCGATCCGGAGATCGATGATCCGAGCCGCCGTAGCCGTCTTCTTGCGGCCCTCGTCGTGCTCCTTCTCGGATCGTTGCCGGCAATCGTGGGAAGCTGGATCGTCTGGATCGCCTTCGATTCGGCGGACCTCTTTCCGCCCCGCCTCGAACAGGTGGTCGCGGCCTTGCTGCGCGGCATCGCCTTCGTGGCCTTCGTGGGTGCCTTGATCGACGCCGTTCTCGCACCGAATTGCCCGTCGTGGCGGCTCGTGCCCGTGGGCAACGCCGCTGCTTCGCGGATCATGAGTTTCGGTGTTTTGCTTACGAGCATCATCGTCGCCGGCAAGGTTCTCGAATCCTTCAACCGCGCCATCGCGGCGGTTTTGCCGATCACCGTCATGACCCGTGCGGTGTTCGCGCTCGCAGCCGCCTTGATCCTAGGTGAACTCCTTCGCCGTTTCGCAGCGCGCGCCGACGATGACGAGAATTGTCTCGGTCCCTACGTCGCCCAAGACATCGACGTCGGCGGACCCTTGCGGACTCTGGGTTGGATCGAGGTCGGTGCAATCGCCGTCAGCGTCATCGGGGGATATGTGGCGCTTGCGTCCTTCCTCGTCGATCAGGCCCTGTGGATTTCGATCATCGTCGCCTTGCTGATCCTCTGCATCGTGCTCGTCGACGAATTCGTCGGCGGCTCTCTGCAGAAGGACGGGCGGCTCGCGACGACATTGCAAGCCAATACAGGGTTGCGCCGCAGATCAATCGAACAGATCGGCGTTCTCACGAACGGTGTCGCACGGGTCTGCCTCATCATCCTCGCTCTGCTTCTGGCGCTCGCCCCATGGGGCATCGAATCGACGGACATCGTCGGTTCGGTCCGCGCGGCATTCTTCGGGTTCAGCATCGGCGACATGACGATCTCGATCTCGTCGATCTTGTTTGCAGGCTTGTTCTTCGCCATCGGCTTCGCGGTCACCCGCATCGTTCAACGCTGGCTCGACAACACGTTCCTGCCGGCGACGGATCTCGACGCAGGCTTGCGCAACTCGATCCGCACGGCTGCGGGCTATGTGGGCATCATCACGACCGGCGTCGTGTGTTTCACCTATCTCGGGCTCAGTCTCGAGCGGCTGACGCTCGTCGCGGGTGCGTTGTCGGTCGGTATCGGTTTTGGTCTGCAGTCGATCGTCAACAATTTCATTTCGGGTCTCATTCTGTTGTGGGAACGCCCGATCCGCGTCGGTGACCTCGTCGTCGTCGGCGACGGCGAGGGTTACGTCCGCCGGATCAACGTGCGGTCGACGGAGATTCAGACCTTCGATCGTTCGACTTTGATCGTTCCCAACTCCAACTTGATCTCCGGAATCGTGCGCAATCGCGTCCGCAACGATCGCATGGGGCGCGTCATCGTCTCGGTTCCTGTGCCGCGCGCGTCCGATCCGGACCAGGTCGCCGAGGTCATGCGCACGGCGGCCCTGGCGCATCGCGAGGTGATGAGCGAGCCGCCGCCGCGCGTGCTGTTCAAGAAGGTCACCGAGACGACGATCGATTTCGACCTCGTGTGTTTCGTCGACGAGATCGACAGTGCGGGCCGGGTTTCGAGCGACCTCTATTTCGAGATCATGCGTGCGCTGCGCAAAGTCGGTACTGGCGTCCCGCCCGCCGCGCAGGCGACCGTCGAAATCAAGGGCCTCGAAGGTCTCGAGGAATCGATGGACAACATCGCTCACGCGATCGAAGACGCGGATGATCCGCTCGTCATGCCAAAGGGGAAGGCATCGTCATGAAACGGATCGTCATACTCGGCCTAGTGGCGCTGGCCTTGGCTGCCTGCGAGACCGCACCACGGCCATCCGGCGAGTTGCCGTTCTACCGCTCGATGGCGCGGGCCGACGCTGTTGTCGATGCGGCGACCGCGCAAGACATGTTCAATGCCTATCGCCGCAACAAGGGCCTTGGCCCGCTGACCGTCGATCCCACTCTGCAAGCGGCCGCGGAAGCCGAGGCGCAGGCGATGGCGGCGGCGGACAAGCCAGCTTCTGCCGATGCGGTCAAGGCGCGCCTCGCATCCGGAGGCGCCGTCGCGCCTGCCGCCAACCTCTCGGCGGGTTACCACACCCTCGCCGAAGCGTTTTCCGGTTGGCGCGAAAGCCCGCAGCACGATCGGGTTCTCCTCGATCCGCGTGCGACCCGGATGGGCATCGCCACCGCCTTCACGCCGAACTCGAAATACAAGGTCTATTGGGTTCTCGTCGTCGCCGCCGGCCAGCGTTGAGAGGCTGCGGGGATTGCCGAACGCCGGGAACGGCTTAGGTCTGTTGGAAGGCGCGAAACGGGGCCGGGCGGAGAATCGTCCTGCCGACGCCGAGGGTGATATCTGATGTGGCTGATCCGCCTCTATGGTCGTGTTCTTGGGCAGCTCGGCTCCGATCTGAGGATCGGCTTGGTTCTCGCCTTGGCGAATGTCGCCCTGGCGATCGCCGCCTTCGCCGAACCAATTCTGTTCGGCCGCATCATCGATGTTCTCACGGGTGCACAGGCAGCCGGCGGTCGTCCAGTGACGTTCGGCGTGCTGACGCCGTTGATCGTCGCCTGGGTCGCCTTCGCCTTCTTTTCCATCGGCGCCGGCGTTCTCGTTGCGCTCTATGCGGACCGCCTGTCGCATCGCAGACGGCTCGCCGTCATGGCGAATTATTTCGAGCATGTGCTCGAGTTGCCGCTCGCCTTCCACACCTCCACCCATTCCGGCCGCGTGCTCAAAGTCATGCTCGACGGTTCGAGTGGGATGGCGTGGCTGTGGCTCGGCTTCTTTCGCGAGCATTGCGCGGCGCTGGTGTCTCTCATCGTGTTGCTGCCCCTGACGGTCTTTCTCAACTGGAGGCTTGGCCTCCTGTTGGTGGTGCTCGTGGCGATCTTCGCCGTCCTGACGACCCTCGTGTTGCGCAAGACGGAGAGTTTGCAAGGAACGGTCGAACGCTATCATTCGAGCCTCGCCGAACACGCCTCCGACGCGCTCGGCAACGTGCCGGTCATTCAATCCTTCACGCGCATCGAGGCGGAATCGCGCAAGCTTGGAAGCATCATTCAGCAGCTTCTTCAGGCTCAGAATCCGGTTCTGTCCTGGTGGGCGATCGCATCCGTCGCGACCCGCGCGTCCGCCACCGTTACGATCACCGCGATCTTTCTCGTCGGCGTCGGCCTCAACCTCAAGGGCCTCGCGACAATCGGTGAAGTCGTCATGTTCATGAGCATGGCGAACATGCTGATCGCCCGCCTCGAACAGGCGGTCAACTTCATCAATCAGCTTTTCATGCAAGCGCCGAAGATGCGCGAGTTCTTCGAGATCCTCGACACGACGCCCGCTGTGCACGATCGCTTGAACGCGAAAAGCGTCGATCGCTTCAAGGGCAATGTCGCCTTCGAAAGCGTGAGCTTTTCCTATGACGGCAAGCGGCCGGCGGTGCAGGATGTGTCGTTCTCCGTATTGCCGGGCGAGAACGTCGCGCTGGTCGGCGCGACCGGCTCGGGCAAATCGACCACGCTCGGGCTTTTGCATCGTGCGTTCGATCCGCAATCGGGCGCGATCCGTATCGACGGTGACGACATCCGCGATCTCACGCTCGCGTCGCTGCGGCGGAACATCGGCGTCGTCTTCCAGGAGCCGATGCTGTTCGCACGGTCCATCCGCGAAAATCTCCAGGTTGGACAGCCGAACGCCACCGATGCGGAGATGATCGCTGCGCTCGAACGGGCGCAGGCCATCGAATTCATCGCCCGCCAGAGCGACGGGCTCGATACGATCATCGGCGAGCGGGGACGCTCGTTGTCGGGCGGCGAGCGCCAACGATTGTCGATCGCTCGTGCGCTCTTGAAGAACCCGCCGATCCTCATTCTCGACGAAGCCACAAGCGCACTCGACGCCGCGACAGAGCAGAAGCTGCAGAAGGCCCTCGACGAGGTCATGAAAGGGCGCACGACGTTCGTCATCGCCCACCGGCTCGCCACCATCCGCAACGCCGATCGGATCCTCGTTTTCGATCAGGGCAGCGTGGTCGAGAGCGGGTCGTTCGAAGAGCTCGTCGCAAAAGGAGGCCGGTTCGCCGAGCTCGCGAAGGCGCAATTCATGGCCGGCGAGCCGGCCGCGATCCCGAAGCGCAAGCATGGTCCCATCGCGGAATCTCATGATCCAGTCGGGGAGCCTTCCGAATCCTGAGCGACCAGCCAAAAGTAATATTGTTGCGGTGATGAGAACGTG